>CALCBQ010000001.1 GCA_937897215.1 uncultured Clostridia bacterium
TACAACAGCTATCGCAACAAGTAAAGATGACTATGTTGCAGCAGCAAGAATTCTCGGTAAATATGCTGAGAAAAATGATAATTTCAAACTTAAGACAGGTTACCTTGATGATGAGGTTATCGGTCTTGACAAACTTGACAGTCTTGCAAAGCTTCCTTCAAGAGAAGTATTGCTCGCTACTGTTCTCAGTGCGTTCAACGCACCTATCGCATCTTTTGCTCGTGCAGTACAGGCTATTGTTGACAAAGATGGCGAAGCAGCACCAGTTGCTGAATAATTTAAAAATTAACTAAACTTATATTAAAATTTTTGGAGGTAAATTACCATGGCATCAGAAAAAGTTATGGCAATCGTAGAAGAACTTAAAGTTCTTACAGTTCTTGAGCTTTCAGAGCTCGTTAAAGCAGTAGAAGAAGAATTCGGCGTATCAGCTGCAGCAGCAGTAGCAGTAGCAGCTCCAGTAGCAGGCGGCGCAGACGCAGCAGCAGAAAAGACAGAATTTGACGTTGAACTTACAGAAGTTGGCGCAGAAAAAATCAAGGTTATCAAGGCAGTTCGTGAAGTTACAGGTCTTGGCCTTGCAGAAGCTAAAGCAGTTGTTGACGGTGCTCCTAAAGTACTTAAAGAAGCAGCATCAAAAGAAGACGCTGAAAGCATCAAAGCTAAACTTGAAGAAGTTGGCGCTAAAGTTACTCTTAAATAAGTTAAACTTTAACAAAATCAATCCTCATTCCATCAGGAATGGGGATTTTGTTTTTTACGGTAAAATAATCAACAATATGTTGATATTTGTTTATTATTAACAAATTGTGAACATGATATTTGTTAAACATTTACGACTTAAAATGTTGATTTAAGCGGCAAAGTATGGTAAAATTTACACAAGAAATTAATGAAGGAGGTGCACAGAATGGATTTCAACGCAATTATCGAAACAATCACAGCATTGTTCGCAGACTTTGATATCAATGCAGTTCTTGACGCTATCATGGGTCTCGTTGGAGGTCTTGTTGGTTAATTTAATGTAAAATAGAAGAAGGGTGTGTTAATCACGCCCTTTTTTTATAAGGTGATATATATGAAAAGAATTATAAGTTTTACTGTTATTGTGTTAATGCTTTGTGTTGTTTTGGTAGGCTGTTCAGAAAAAACAGATGTGGAAAGTACTACTACAACTGCTAAAAATATTACAGAATCATCAACTACTGAAACTACAACAGAAATACAAACTGAAAAACAGACAGAAAAACAAACTGAAAATAGAACTGATAAAAATACTTCAACTACTACAACAAAAAAGTATCAAAGTAATCCTTTGGTAAGTGACGAAGATATGGAAAAAATCGAAAACAGCAATGCTGAGGTTTACTTTACAGATAATCCTGAAAATAAATACATAATTGCAATTGCAGATAAGTATGGTTCAAAAAAAGAAAATCTTATAGCTTTAGTCAAAGTTAATGCTGAGTTTCCAAGTGTATATGTTCTTGAGTTTTCAGGAAAAAAGGATTCAAATGGAGAACTTTTAATGACTTATGACGAATTTAAATATGTTTACGAAATAAATGAATCAAAGAATACAATAGTTAAAGCAAGTAAAAATGGACTTGATAATGACGGAGTAAATTTTGTTGAAGCAAAAATTCTTGTTACACTTACAAAAGAGTATTTCATTCCTGAATTACCGAATTTAAAAGAAAACAAAAGATTGCCTGAATAATCTTAAAAGCAGTAGATTTCTACTGCTTTTTTTATTGAAAATATATAATGGTTATGGTAAAATAAATTAAATATATATTTATAAGGGGAATTTTAACTATGTCTAAGCGTTCAGACCGCGCAGTTGAACTTTTTAAAGAGGGAAAAAACTGTTCACAGGCAGTATTTACCGCATTTGCAACAGAGTTAGGATTAACAGAAGAAATGGCTTTAAGTATTTCAATAGGCCTTGGTGGTGGGGTTGGCAGAATGCGTGAAGTCTGTGGCGCTATAAGTGGCAGTGCAATGGTGGTAGGTCTCAAATACCCTGAATATGATAAAACACAGGTTTATGAAAAAGTCCGTGCTATTGCAGATGAATTCAAGAAAACAAATCCGTCAATTGTATGCAAAGAACTTTTAGGACTCACAAAACCTGAAAATTCAAGTGTTCCCGAAGCAAGAACTAATGAATATTATAAGAAACGACCTTGTGTGCAGATTATAGAAGATGCCGCATTGGCAACAGAAAAAATATTGTTTGGAGAGGTAAAATAATATGTCAGGTGCTTATGCTTATTTTGAAAACAATACTGCAATAATCGGTAACGATTATATTGAAAGACGATTTTCAACAAAAAACAATCGTCTTGCAACTACCGAAATTGTAAATAAGAGAATTAAAGGTAAAAAAGTTGTAAAATTCAACGAGTTTTCTGCAGAATTCTTTGTTGCATTTAAGGTTAAGAAATTTTTTGGATACAAAACTGAATTTTTGTCTTCGAATAATCTTGAAATTGATAATGTTAATGTACTCAAACGCCGAGTTGAATTCGTTTTTAAACCATATGCTTATAATGGCACAAGAATAACTTTTATAGTTAATGTAGAGATTGATGATAACAGCCATTATATGCATAAATATATTGAAGTGATGGTGGATTCTGACCGCCAGCACTTGATTACTATTGATTATATTGATGGCGAACACATCTCAATTAAAAACATTGAGCAGAAATGGACTATCGGCGAAATCGAAAAAGCATATTTAAGTAAATATCATAGTGCATTGGGTCAACCTGTGTACCTTAACGGATTATTCTTCGGTTCAGAATTTCCACTTGCAGAGAATAATATTGATGGTAATACACTTTACTGTCGATATTTTACAGGTAAGCGTTTTGACGAATTAAAACTTAATTGTGGTCATACATTCAGATGCTGGAATACAGTAGTTGGTGCGGCTCGCAGTCTTGATGAAAGAGTAATTCGCGAGGATTTCCTTACATATATCCGTAATATTTCAAGAAAAGTTAAACCAAGATTTCAGTATAACTCATGGTATGACCATATGCACGATATTACCAATGAGAATATTAGTGAATCATTCAAACAGATTGAAAACAACCTTTCAAAAACAATGGTACCACCACTCGACTCTTATGTAGTTGACGATGGCTTCGTTGATTGGGATGCAGACTTTTGGGCATTTAATAAAAAATTCCCTGAAGAATTATATCCTGCCGCTACATTAGCAAGAAAATTCTCATCAGAATTCGGACTTTGGAATGGTCCTCGCGGTGGCTATAATGATAAAACCCCATCGTTTGGTAAACAAATGCAAAAAGCAGGCAAAGGCGGATACAATAAAGCTGCAAAGGATGTCTGCGTATCTTCAACTGAATACATTGAAAATATTACAGAATACTACCTTGAAAATGACCGTAAATTTGATATAAATTATTGGAAACTTGACGGATTTTTGCTTAAAGCGTGTCCATCTAAAAAGCATGGACATATGACTGGCGGATACAACGATATGTATCAATATACTGAAATGTGGGAAAATTGGATTAACATTTTCCGTAAACTCCGTATTACTCGCGAGAGCGCAGGCAAGGATTTGTGGATTAACCAGACAAGTTATTGTAATGCAAGTCCTTGGTTCTTGCAGTGGTCAGATAGTTTGTGGATTCAGAACAGTGGCGACATCGGTTTCATCGATAAAACAACAAAAGGCGAGAAATTGAGCGACCGTGATGTTGACAGAGTTCTTACATATCGTGATAATTGCTATCATGATTTCAGCGTTGTAAGAAATTATCAGTTCCCACACGAATTCATCTATAATCATGACCCGATTTACGGAAATACTGCAAAAATTTCAATGACAGATGAAGAATTCCGTAAATATATGTTTATGATGACAACTCGCGGTACTGCATTCTGGGAACTTTATTACTCATACAATATGTTTAATACTGCTAAATGGCGCATAAATGCAGATGCTTTAAGATTTATCCGTAACGATTATGAAACTCTTAAAACATCACAGTTTATCGGTGGAAGTCCTGAAAAAGGCGAGGCATACGGTTACTCTTGCTGGAGTGAAAATAAGGGTATTGTTTCACTTCGTAACCCATCAAACCGTACACAGAGCATTTCAGTAATCTTCGATGAAACAGTTGGCGCAAATAAAGATATGCAGAATCTTAAAATGGTTTATGTGTATCCTTATGATAAAAAATCTGACGGTAAAACATATCAGTACGGCGAGAAAATCACAGTTGAGCTTGCACCATTAGAAGTTGTGATTATGAAATTCTCACAAACAGAAGAAAAATTGCCTCAACTTGTTTATGGCAGATTTGAAAGTGATAAAGAATTATTACTTTTCTTTGACGACAGAGTATATATTGATGCAGAAATGATTTCATCAAATGCAAAAATATCAAGTTATCAGTTGCTTGAAGACTATAGCACTTTGAAAATTGTCTTTGAAAACCCGGTTAAAAAACCATATGTGTCAATGACAGTTAAAAATGCTTTCGGCGATTTTACTGATGTTACATTTAAAGGTCAATATTATCCGGAATTTATCTGTGAAGACAATAAAATACCTTGTGGTAGAGATTTCACAGTTCAGTGCACAGTGAATAATGCAGAAAACGGTGTGTTGTTGAGTATAGGCGATGTTATTAATGTTAGCAACCGTGAGGGATACGGTGCGTTAAGGTTTAACAATAAAACAAATCGTAGTGATGTTAAACTTAATGAAAATGATAAAATTTCAGTTATTTGTGAGCCTAACGGACTTGTAAAACTTTATGTTAACGGCAATCTTGCTTGTTCAGTTTATGATGGTGACGAGTATTGTACTGCGCTTGAAAATGCAGAGGTAATACTTACAGATAAAGTGAGCGACTTGAAAGTAATGTCAAAAGCACTCAATTTCAATGAAATATAGGGGAATAGGGATATGTCAGAATTAAACAAAGTACTTTTAGCAAAAACCGATGCAAAAGCCAATGATGACAATATTATTCTTAGCAATAATGTACGCGTAGCAGTACTTACTGCTACAATGATTCGTGCTGAGTTTTCAGCTGAAGGCAAGTTTACAGATTTGCCATCACAAAGTATCTGGTACAGAAATTTTGGTAAAGTTGATTTTACATCAACTGAAAAGGCAGATATTTTAACAATTAAAACATCTGCTACAGAGTTCTATGTAAATTCTCATACAGGCAGTTTTAAGTATGCAATCCTTGATGGTAATAAGCTTGCTTATGACCCTTCAAACAATCTTAAAGGAACAACCCGTACTCTTGACCAGACATATGGCCCAAAAGAACTTGATGACGGTATTATCTCAACTGATGGTGTGTCAATTTATGACGACAGTAAAACTTTGCTTTTGAATGATGATGGTACACTGTCTTCCCGTGAAGATGGCACCAAAGATATTTATGTTTTTGTTTATGGCAAAGATTATGTTGCCGGTATTAACGATTTCTATAAAATTACAGGTATGCCACCACTTGTGCCTCGTTATACATTAGGTAACTGGTGGAGCAGATATCGTGCATACACTCAGAAAGAGTATGAAGATTTGATGGCAGAATTTTTCCGTCGTGATATTCCTCTTACAATTGCAACTGTTGATATGGACTGGCATTGGGTTGACCTTAAAAAGCAGTTCAATAAAAAGTATAAATCAAGCAATATCTTAAGCAGTGGCTGGACAGGGTATAGCTGGAATACTGAATTGTTTCCTGATTATAAAGGTTTCTTGCAGAAACTTCACGATATGGGACTTAAGGTTACCCTTAATCTTCATCCTGCTGACGGTGTCCGTGCTTTTGAAGATATGTATGAAGATATGGCAAAGGCAATGGATATTGACCCAACTACTGAAGAATTAGTTGAGTTCGATTTGACCGATAAAAAGTTTATTAACGCTTATTTTGATATTCTTCATCATCCTTATGAGAATGAGGGTGTTGATTTCTGGTGGATTGACTGGCAACAGGGCACAAAGAGTAAAAAAGCAGGTCTTGACCCCT
>CALCBQ010000002.1 GCA_937897215.1 uncultured Clostridia bacterium
AAAGCGTTTTATTTCCCCCGGTAGAACCGGGGGATTATATCTTTGCTAAAGACCATTAAAAGACGGTTCATTTGTGTGAACCGTCTTTTTTCATTTTTTCTTTATAGGAAGTTTTCCAACTGTTTTTTCTGAAAGAACTGAAACCACCACAGATATAAGCATTGCAATTATCAAATACTGTATTTTACCTGTAAATCCGAGTTCTATCATAGCGTTTACCACAATCATATGATATAGATAAATCCCATAGGAAAAATCAAACTTCACATTGATTTTCGGGCATCGATAAGCAAATCCAACCAATCCAAAAATTTCTAAAGTACAGAAAAACACACCATAACCACTAAGTTTAATGTCCAAATTAGGGAATATTAAGAAAACTATTGCCACACCTATAAATATAAACCAATATTTTTTCAAAAATGGTATTATTTTATCTCTTGTTTCTGCCACCAAAGAACCAATAGCAAACAACCAAAAATACCTAAATATTGTTAAGTTGTAAAGGCTGTTCAAAGTCCTTGGTAATATAAGGTTAAAATAGTTTGACACGAATGCCACCACTAACGAGATTGCCAATACAGTAAACCAAACTCGCATACGCTTTCTGTGAAGCAGTTTGTGCATAAAATAAACAACAATATAAAACTGTATTGTTACATAAATTGTCCACAACGACCCGTTAGGTATACCATTGCCATATTCGTTTAAGAAATCTGGGGTCCCTGGAATCAACAAAAGACCAGATGTTATACCATAAACAGCCAATTTTGTGTAACTTGTCAATTCCTTATATGTAAATAAAATAACAATTACTCCGAGTATCTTTGCCGACCACAGTTGTGGGAATATTCTCCAAAATCGTTTTTTAGAGTATTCAAATATATTCTCGCTTTTTTCTACCGAATTCCAAATCAAAAATCCACTCAAAAAGAAGAATACTGGAACACCTGGAAAAAGAGCAAATATATTCGAAAAAACTGTTGGCGCCTGCACACCAAGATGAGTCTGAGTATGAAAAAACATAACAGAGAATGCCGAAAGCATTTTTATTGTATTAAGGCAATTATCTCGCCATGCGATTTTCTCTTTTACCACATTTTCTAACATGTTAACAATCCCTAAAAATAGCAATTTATTTACAGAAATAATTTTTAATTCTTTCTACTGCTTTGATTGTGTTTTCTGTTGAGCCAAATGCTGTGAGTCGGAAGTAACCCTCGCCACTTGGACCAAAGCCCTCACCTGGTGTACCAACAACCTGAATGTTTTCAAGAAGTGTGTCGAAGAAATCCCAACTGCTCATTCCGTCAGGAGTTTTAAGCCATACATAAGGTGAGTTTACTGCGCCGTAAACTGTAAAGCCACACTCTTTAAGTCCATTATAGATAATCTTTGCATTATTCTGATAATATGCAATAATTTCACGGATTTGCTTTTTACCCTCTTCACTATAACAAGCCTCTGCAGCTCTCTGTGTAATATATGAAACGCCGTTAAACTTTGTTGCCTGACGACGAGCCCAAAGAGCATTAAGTTCAACACCGTCAACCTTAATGTCGTGTGGTACTACTGTATAACCACAGCGAACACCTGTAAAACCAGCAGTTTTTGAGAAGCTTCTGAACTCGATTGCACAACTCTTTGCACCCTCAATTTCATAAATTGAATGTGGAACATCATCTTCAGTAATAAACGCCTCATAAGCAGAGTCAAAAAGGATTACTGCGCCATTTTCGTTTGCATAATCAACCCATTTTTTAAGCTCATCTCTTGTTGCTGCCATACCTGTTGGGTTGTTAGGGAAGCAAAGATAGATAATATCAACTTTATCTTTTGGTAGTTCAGGTAAGAAGTTATTCTCTGCAAGGCAAGGCATATAGTAGATATTTGTCCAGCCGTTTTCTGTCTTGTCGCCTGAACGACCACTCATAACATTTGTATCAACATAAACAGGGTAAACAGGGTCGCAAACTGCAACCTTATTATCAGTTGAGAAAATGTCGCCAATATTACCGCAATCGCTCTTTGCACCGTCTGATACAAAGATTTCGCTATTGTCAAGTTCAACGCCATACTTTTTATAGTCGTTATCGTTAATTGCATTAAGAAGCCAATCATAACCATACTCTGGTGGATAACCCATAAATGTTTTTTCGTCTGCCATTTCGTCAACTGCTTTGTGCATAGCAGTAATACAAGCATCTGCAAGAGGACGAGTAACGTCGCCAATACCAAGACGAATAATCTGTTTGTCAGGGTTAGCTGCAGTATAAGCCTTTACCTTTTTCGCAATGTTTGAAAAAAGGTAAGAACTTTGGATTTTTAAAAAGTTTTCATTTATTTTCATGATTGTCCCTCCAAGAGAAGAATATATTTTAAAGGATTATTGTCAATGTATTGCCATTTTTCATTATAATCCTCATCATTACGAATGATATGGTCATAATACCTTTGTTGCCACAAAACAGCGTCTTTACTAGCTGTTCTTTTTCGGTATTCACGAGTTGTATATGATTTTAAATTCTTAACAACATCGCGTAGGGACAGACATCTATTTCCCCTTGAAATACAGTTACTGCGTTTCCACTTAAATAAACATTGTCGTTTTTATGCCATTTAACTGTTAAATTTCCACCTTTTGTGTGGATTTTGATTTCTTCGTTTTGTCTGCAAAACCCATTTATCACGCTTGCTACTGCCACAGCACACGCGCCTGTGCCACAAGCCAAGGTTTCGCCACTACCACGCTCCCACACACGCATTTTAAGATTGTTGTTATCAATAATTTCAACAAACTCTGCGTTTATTCTTTCAGGGAACATTTCGTGGTTTTCAAAAAGTGGTCCGATTTTTTCTAAATTTAATTTATATATATCATTATAAAAAACTACGCAATGGGGATTGCCCATACTCACGCAAGTTATTTCATAATCCTTGTTTTCAATGTTAATAACTTTATTTTTTACAATACTATCGCCGTATCGCGAGGGGATTTGCCGACCATTAAAAACTGGTTTTCCCATATTCACTTTGCCACCGACAGCTATTCCATTTTCAGTATAAATTTCAACAAGTTTTATACCACTTAAAGTGTCAATTTTAATAACTGGTTTTTTCTTTTTGTTGTCGTATATGTATTTTGCAACACAGCGTATTGCATTACCACACATTTTTGCCCTTGAGCCATCTGCATTATAGATATCCATAAAGCAATCGGCAACAGGCGACGGATTTATAAGCACAATACCATCTGCACCTATTCCAAAATGTCTATCACTCAATTTTTTTGATAAATCTTTTGGATTTTCTACAAATTCCGTAAAGCAGTCAATGTAAATATAATCATTTCCTGCCCCATGCATTTTTGTAAATTTCATTATAATCCCCCACTGCATTTTTTTATAAAGTCTATGCAGTGGGGAGTTTAATTTATTATTCGTATAATGGATATTTCTTGCAGATTTCTGCTACGCCGTTTTTAATGTATTCTTTTTTGTTTTCAAAATCAGTAGCGCAGAGATAAATGAATTCTGCAATTTTGTCCATATCTTCTACACCTAAACCTCTTGTTGTAACTGCAGGTGTACCAAGACGGACACCACTTGTTACAAATGGTTTCTCGGGGTCATTTGGAATAGCGTTTTTATTTGCAGTAATGTGAACTTCGTCAAGTCTATGTTCAAGTTCTTTACCTGTAATGCCAACTGAACGAAGGTCAACAAGCATCAAGTGATTATCTGTACCACCTGAAACCAAGTTGATACCACGCTTTGTAAGTCCTTCTGCCAATGCTTTTGCATTGTCGATAACTCTTTGCTGGTAATTCTTGAAGTCATCACTTAATGCTTCGCCAAAGCAAACTGCTTTACCTGCGATAATATGCATTAAAGGACCACCCTGTGTACCCGGGAAGATTGCCTTATTGAACTGCATACCAAACTCTTCGTCTTTACAAAGGATAATACCACCACGAGGACCACGAAGTGTTTTATGAGTTGTTGAAGTAACAACATCTGCGAAAGGCACCGGAGATGGATGAAGACCAGCAGCTACAAGACCTGCAATATGAGCCATATCAACCATAAAGTAAGCGCCTACACTATGAGCGATATTTGCCATTCTTTCAAAGTCGATTTTTCTTGGGTATGCAGATGCACCTGCTACGATAAGCTTTGGCTGACATTCTTTTGCTTTCTGCTCAAAAGCATCATAATCAAGGAAGCCGTTTTCGTCAACACCATAAGGAACGAAATTGTAGTATTTACCTGACATATTTACAGGAGAGCCGTGTGTTAAATGGCCACCCTCTGCAAGATTCATACCCATAACTGTATCGCCCGGATTAATAAGAGCAAAATAAACTGCCATATTTGCCTGAGCGCCTGAATGTGGCTGAACATTAGCATAATTTGCACCGAAAAGCTTTTTAAGACGGTCGCGAGCAATATCTTCTACAATATCAACATACTGACAACCACCGTAATATCTTTTTCCCGGATAACCTTCTGCATACTTGTTTGTAAGCACGCTACCCATTGCTGCCATAACTGCAGGAGAAACAATGTTTTCACTTGCAATAAGTTCAATGTTTTCGCGTTGTCTTTTAAGTTCAAGACCCATAGCAGCGGCTACTTCTGGGTCAGTATTGTTAATAAATCCGATTGAGTCGATTAAATTATTAAACATAATTTCAAATCCTTAACTTTTATATATTTCCTGAGTAGTTTGGAGCTTCTTTTGTAATGTAAACGTCGTGTGGATGGCTTTCTTTAAGACCTGCGTTTGTAATTCTGATGAACTTTGTCTTTGTCTTAAGGTCTTCGATTGTAGCACAACCACAGTAACCCATACCTGCTTTAAGACCACCCATAAGCTGATAAATTGTATCTGAAAGGAGTCCTTTGTAAGGAACACGACCTTCAACGCCTTCCGGAACAAGTTTCTTATTATTTGCTTGGAAATATCTGTCTTTTGAGCCGTTGTTCATAGCAGCAATACTACCCATACCACGATAAACTTTGAACTGACGACCTTGGTAGATTTCGCTTTCGCCAGGAGATTCTTCACAACCTGCTACAAGTGAACCAACCATAATTGCAGAAGCGCCTGCAGCAATGGCTTTAACGATTTCGCCTGAGTATTTAATACCACCGTCAGCAATTACTGTAATACCGTGTTTTGCTGCCTCGTTTGCTGAATCATAAACTGCAGTAATCTGTGGAACACCGATACCTGCAACAACACGAGTTGTACAGATTGAACCAGGGCCGATACCAACCTTAACACAGTCTGCACCTGCATCAATAAGCGCTTTTGTTGCTTCTGCAGTTGCAATGTTACCACCGATAAGTGGAAGGTCAGGATATGCTGCTTTTACTTTAGCAACAGCATTTATAATACCGTGGCTATGACCATGAGCAGAGTCAAGTGTAATCATATCAACACCTGCTTCAACAAGAGCTGCAACTCTGTCAAGTACGTCTGCAGTAGCACCAACAGCAGCACCACAAAGAAGACGACCTATTGAGTCTCTTGCAGAGTTAGGGTATTTAACTGCTTTTTCAATATCTTTAATTGTGATAAGACCTTTAAGGAAACCTGCTTCATCAACCAAAGGAAGTTTTTCAATCTTATGTTTCATAAGGATTTTCTTTGCTTCGTCGTGGCTTGTGCCAACAGGAGCAGTAACAAGACCTTCGCTTGTCATATAATCCTTGATTTTGCCACTGTAATCAGCAATAAATCTCATATCACGGTTTGTGAGAATACCAACGAGCTTGCCGTTTTCATCACATACAGGAACACCTGAAATCTTATAACGGTGCATAAGATTATCTGCTTCTTGTACTGTATTTTCAGGAGATAAGAAGAATGGGTTGTTGATAACGCCGTTTTCACTTCTCTTAACCTTGTCAACCTGTGCTTTTTGAGCCTCGATTGACATGTTCTTGTGAATAATACCAATACCACCCTCACGAGCAATAGCAATAGCCATGTTGCTTTCAGTAACTGTATCCATAGCTGCTGTAAGTACAGGTGTATTTAATTTGATTGTCTTTGTGAGCTGTGTTGAAATATCAACATCACTTGGAAGAACGTCGCTTTCTGCAGGAATGAGAAGCACGTCATCAAAGGTAAGACCTTCTTTTACAAACTTGTCTGTCATATATTTATCTCCTTCACTTTTATAATCTCTTTATACAACTATATTGACGAGAGAAATATTTTCGTATTCTGTTTCAAAACCGCAGGCAATACTTTGTGTATTAACGAGGATTTTGGGACGGAATACGGAAAATTTATCCGTCAAGATTTATTCGGCAGGGAAGAATGCCTTGTGAATAGCACTAACTGCACGGTCAGCATCCTCAAGAGCGATAAGAACTGAAATCTTAATTTCACTTGTTGCAATCATATCAATGTTGATATCTCTTTCATAGAGTGCTTCGAACATTTTTGAAGCAGTACCAGGATGAGATTCCATACCTGCACCAACGATTGAAATTTTTGCAACTGATGTATCACAGATAATATCTTTATCTTCAATATCAAAAACATTCTTTACACATTCAATTGTTTCTTCTGCATTACCCTTTGCAACTGTAAATGTAATATCTTTTGTGCTTTCACGACCGATTGACTGCAAGATAATATCAACATTAATCTTGCGTTTTGCAAGAGCGTCAAAAAGTTTAAAAGCAACACCTGGTGTGTTAGGAATTTTTGTAACTGAAATACGTGCTACATCTGCATCTTTTGTAACACCTCTGATAAGCATTTTTTCCATTTTGGTAACCTCCTTAACGATTGTACCCGGAACTCTCTTAAGACTTGAGAGAACTTCTAACTCAACATTATATTTTTTAGCCATTTCTACTGAACGATTGTTTAATACCTGCGCACCCAAAGTTGCAAGTTCAAGCATTTCATCATAAGTGATTTCCTGAAGTTTCTTTGCATTTTCTACTTTTCTTGGGTCTGCAGTGTAAACACCTTCAACGTCTGTGAAAATCTGGCAACGGTCTGCACGAAGGGCTGCTGCAATAGCAACTGCACTTGTATCACTACCGCCACGACCAAGAGTTGTAAGGTCGTCATATTTGTTAAGGCCTTGGAAACCTGCCACAACAACAATGTTATGACGGTCAATTTCTGAACGAAGTCTGTCAGTTTTAACATTCTTGATTCTTGCCATACCATAAGCAGAACTTGTATTGAAACCTGCCTGCCAACCAAGAAGTGAAACTGCAGGACAACCTAATTTTTCACAAGCCATCGCAAGAAGCGCGATTGAAATCTGTTCGCCTGATGCCATAAGCATATCCATTTCTCTTTTTGATGGTTTTGAGTTGATTTCGTATGCCTTTTCAATCAAATCGTCTGTTGTGTCGCCCTGTGCTGATACTACAACAACAACGTCGTTACCTGCACGGTAAGTATCAGTAACAATCTGGGCAACATTCATTACTCTTTCGGCATCTCTAACACTTGAACCGCCGAATTTCTGAACTATAAGTCCCATATATTGCCTCCTAAATGGAATAAATACTATTGTTTAATTAATAATCTGTAACTCTGATGAGAGATTTAATACTGATTGAAGAAATGCTGTTGAGCTTTTCTGTAAGCTCGCCTTCTGCCATAGCAGATGTTACAAACGCTAATTCGTTTGATTTGCAACCTGCAAACTCAAGCACCTGAACTTTACCGATAGTAGCAACAACATCCTGTAAAGCATTTGCTCTGTCAGTAACTTCTGCACGAATGTAAAGAGGATTAACTGCTGATTTGTAATCAACAACGTAGTTTTCTTCTGCTTCGCCCCAACCGAGTGGTTTCTTTCTGCCCATATTACGAGCGCAGTCAATAACGTCTGCCACAACTGCTGATGCTGTTGGGCCGTAGAATACAACATCGCCTGTTGCGTCGCCACGAACAAGAATTGCGTTGAAAACATCGTTAACAGAAGCTAACTGACTGCCATCCATAACGATTGCAGGAGAAACGATAGCGAAAATCTTGCCATCGTCCATTCTTTTAGCACGACCTAAAAGTTTGATTACGCCACCGAATGCCCCAATATATGCAACGTCGTCAAGTGTGATTTTTGTAATGCCTTCTGTATAAACTGAACATGTTTGCCAAAGCAAAGAGATGCAAGAATGCAGATTTTTCTGCAAGCGTCATGACCTTCAACATCAGCTGTTGGGTCTTTTTCTGCATAACCGTTATCCTGAGCAAGTTTAAGTGCATCTTCAAAACTCATATTCTTTTCAATCATCATTGTAAGAATAAAGTTTGTTGTGCCGTTTAAGATACCTGCGATTTCGTCAATCTCGTTTGCTGCAAGACATTGTGAAATTGGACGGATAATAGGAATACCACCACCAACTGATGCTTCAAACAAGAAGTTTACATTGTTCTCTTGAGCAAACTGTAAAAGCTCACAGCCCTTTGCTGCAACTAATTCTTTATTTGAAGTTACAACGCTTTTGCCTGCTTTAAGACAAGATGAAACAAATTCGTATGCAGGATGAAGACCGCCCATTGTTTCAACTACAACTTTAACATCATCATCGTTAAGAATAATGTTAAAATCCTTTATCATTTTACTCTCGTGAGGGTCCCCTGGGAAATCTCTCAAGTCGAGAATATATTTAACTTCCATTTCATTTTGTGTACTTCTTTTAACGATACTGTCGTGGTTTTTTGTAAGCACTTCAACTACACCTGAGCCAACTGTGCCGTAACCCATAACTGCAACATACATTAAAATTTCACTTCCTTGCCACTACCTTGAATATGAAAAAAGGTATAATAAATCATTTTAAAATATACTTTCGAATATTCTATCACAAATCGCTACAATAATAAAGGGGTAATATACAATATATTTACATTATTTTTTGCGTAATTTTTAGAAAAATTTACACAAATTTTATACTTTTTAATTGATACTTAATAAAAAATGGTTTATTATATTGTTGAACATTATTTTTTGGAGATATATAGTTATGACTGGAACAGAAAAAAAGAGAAAGTTTATAATCAATGTTGTTTACACGGTTATTCTTATTGCGCTTTTTTACCTTTTCTTTAAATTCGCATTAGGAACAATTCTTCCTATTCTTTTTGCAATTATTGCAGCTATGATTTTACAGAAACCCGTTAACTTTATATGCAGAAAAACTCCACTTAAACGCGGCCTCGTTTCCGCATTAAGTGTGCTTTTAGGATTTGGACTTTTCATAAGCGTACTTGTTCTTATTGTGATTTGGGTCGGCTCTGAATTCAAGGGCTTCTTCCAGTATATTATGATTCAGTTTGAAGATATTCCTGCGCTTGTTCATAAAATTGAGAACTATATTGCAAACGCGGTGGGCTTTTTACCTGAAGAACTTGAAACTACTGTAATGGATTTTGTAAGAGAAAAACTTGCAACATTAACAGCGCCTACAGTTACTCCAAGCGACTCATCTATGAACATTGACTTATCTATGCTTTCAACTCCACTTATGGGAATCTGGAATACTGCAAAACAGATTCCTACAACTCTTGTTTCTGTGGTTGTGGCAGTTGTTACTTGTTGCTTTATGACGGCAGACTTTAACAATGTTAAAAAACTTATTCTTGGATTCTTCCAGCCTGACACACGCTCAAAAATAGTTCGTGCAAAACGTCTTTTGTTCCCATCTCTCGGCAAAATGGCAAAGGCATACGGAATTATTATTACAATCACATTCTGCGAATTGTCATTAGGTCTTTTCTTGTTGAAACTTATTGGTGCTTACGATAGCGGTTACATTTTTGTTATTGCAATTCTTACTGCTATTATTGATATTGTGCCTGTTCTCGGTACAGGTACAGTACTTATCCCTTGGGCAGTTATTTCGCTTCTTAATGGTAACTACCCTCTTGCAATCGGACTTTTTGTGCTTTACGGTTGTATTACAGTTATTCGTCAGATTATCGAACCAAAACTTGTTGCAGCACAACTTGGAATCCCTGCATTCCTTACAATTTCTTCAATGTTTATCGGCTCACAGATTTTTGGTGTAATTGGTATTTTCATTCTTCCTATTACTATCGTTATGCTCAAACTTCTCAACGATGAAGGTATTATTCATATTTTCCACTACAAAGACAATATAATAAATAAAGAAGAAACTCCACCAAAAGAATCAAAAGAAAAAAATGAAGTAAAAGCGGAGGTGCCACAAGAACAATGATAGATATTCACAATCATATACTTTTTTCCATTGATGACGGTGCACCTGACATTGACACATCTATAGAAATGTGTCGCGATGCATATGAAAACGGCTATAAAACCGTTGTAGTTACACCTCATTTTACAAATTATAATCACATTGATGAATTTGTTAACGAGCGTGATTACAAAATTGACGAATTGCAAAAAGCGTTGCAATCGGAAGAGATTCCACTTAAAGTGCTTGGCGGTGCAGAGTTGTTTTTAAGCGACGGACTTATGAAAGCAAACAATATTGACGACCTTGCAATAAACAATTCGCGATATATGCTTTGTGAATTCCCGTTAGGACCATTTAACATTAAGCGCGGTCTTATGTGGGTTGACGAGTTAATTGAGCGCGACTACACACCAATTCTTGCACATCCTGAAAGATACTATGAGATTCATCGTAATCTTCACATTATTGATGAACTGATTGACAGAGATGTTGTTTTTCAAGTTAATATTGACTCACTTACGGGCAGAAACGGAAAAACTCCACAACAATTATCAGTTGATTTGATTTGTCGGGGATTTGCACAACTTATTGGCACAGATGCTCACGAGTTAAAATACCGCCACACAAGAATTAAAGAAAAAATTAAAGAATTACCTTATGATATTGACCACGATATTTTTGTGAAATGTGTAAAAACGAACCCACAAAAAGTGATTAATGATGAAGAATTATAAAAAACCAGCTCTTTTTCAAGAGCTGGTTTTTTGTTGTCAATTTTATATTATCAATGAATGTGATTATGTGTACTTACGATTCCGCAAAGAGCTAAATACCAATCAATAACCTGACTGCCACAGAACATACAGATTACAACTGCAAGGGATAAATGTGGTGCAAACGGCACTTTTCTTGGCACTTTACCTTTGTTCTTGATTGCCATAAAAATAAGATAAAGTGTGCCGATAAATCCGCCCATAACAAGTGAGAGTAAAACGACTTTCCAGCCAAGCAAGAATCCGCAGGCAGCCATAAGTTTAATATCGCCGCCACCCATTCCGCCTTTAGAAACGACAGCAAGAATAAAGAGAATACCACTTGCGGCAAAAATGCCGATTACTCGCTCGATAAGGCAATGCAAATCGAAGCCTTCTTTGACAAGTTCATTTATATAAACAAATGCTCCGCCAACGAAAATAGTAATCCACATTGAGTCAGGGATTTCCATTGTACGCCAGTCAATAACAGTTGTAACAAGCAATGCAGAGAATGCAACACAGTATCCCACAAGTGCAAGTGATGGCTTTGCATCACAAACAAACCAGAATATAAGCGAATACATAATACCGTTAATTGCTTCAACTATTGGGTACTGCACAGAAATCTTTGCTTTACAGTAACGACACTTACCACCAAGGAAAATCCAACTAAAAAGTGGGAATAAATCCTTTGCATAAAGTCTGTGATTACAGCTCATACAATGACTATTTGTAGTTGTAACATTTTCGCCCTTTGGTAATCTGTAAATAAGCACATTAAGAAAACTGCCTATACAAATACCCATAAGGAATACGAAAAATGTTATAAAAAGTTTTGGTATAAGTAAATAATCCATAAATTACTCCTCATTCACACTTGTTTCGTCTATTGTAACACATAATTCTTCTTTTTTCGAGCGTTTTGTTGCAATTACCGCCCAAGCAACAAGAATTGCCACACTCACGCCTGTAATTACCGCACCTGGTACAAATCCTACAGGAGTATATTTCATCTCAACAATATGCTCACCTTTGCTGATACCTGTCATAAGAATATGGCTTTCGTGTTCATATAATCCCACTTGTTGACCATCAACAAAGATTTTCCAACCCTTGTCAAAAGTTATTGGAATATAGAGCGCACCGTCAGTATAACTTGTTACTTTCGCCTTAACATAAGTATCTTCAAATTCAAGAAGTTCAGTATCACTCATAGCATCAAGAGTATTGTATCCTTCTTCAAATACAGTTTCATCAATTGTATAAGTTATAATTGAAAAAGCAGACGATTTATTAAGGTACACATCATCAGAATTGGTATTTTTAGTTCTATGTCCTCCAATCCTTACCTTTACGACATCATCCTTCTTTACTTCACCAATTTCATAAGTTCTTGTTTCTCCCATTGAAACGATTTCATAGTAGTTTTCTTTACCATTAACTGTAACATACAAATCTGTAAACTCTGATGTATCTACATAAAGATACATTAAACCATCATTTTGAGCAACCGAATTAAAGCTTACATAAGCTGGCTTAGTTTTATCCAAAACCTCATAACTAACTCGCAACATATTATCTTCAAAATATTGATATAAGTCTTTATACTCATCCAAATCAACCTCGTGATTATGACCATCATGGTTGTGCTCATCGTGGTTTTCTTGTGTGGTGTTATTGCTATTCTCTGTTATTCTATCTTCATTGGAAATGTATTTGCAGTTTTCATATTCTAATTCTGTCGTTTTATTTTTATATACAACATCTTTATCTAAACCCGTAATGCACTTAAATACTTGATTTTGATTGTCTGCTACACTGAAAAATTCAAATGGCTCCCACTTATCAAGTTCAAAACTTGCAGTATACATAAACGGCATAGTATATTTATTTTCAAACAAAGTATATGTATTATCAGTTTTTAATTGTTTTCTATACCAATTTTCTGATAATCTTCCTGTTCCATCCAAATAATAGCGAGAAGGAAAAAGCAAGTTGTATATCGGAGTTTGTTCTTGCGCGCCATTCTGAGCGTTCATTCTATTACCATAACTACCCAATTCTGAATGAGAAAGTACATAGTTACCATCGGCCATTGATGAATATAATTCTGTACTATTATAGCCAAACAAAAAGCCATACATCAACATTTCATCAAAATCTTTTGAATTCGCAGCAAAAGTAAGATATTCGCCATCTTGCAATAATGAAACTGTTTCTTGTACAACAGGTTCTTCTTCAAATATACCTGTAACGTCCTTAACATTTATACTATTTCTATTAAACGTAAATGTTTCAACAAAAACTGCCAACAAAATCAACCATATTATTAATTTAGGCATTTTATTTTTGCTTTGCAAAATTAAAAGAATAGTAAATATCACAACAAATGCAATTATGCACAAAGCTACCTTCCAAGAGAAAAAGTAATAGCTTAGAGTTGGACTAAAATATAAGCATACCACACCTATAATAGATACTAACGAACCTAAAACAATGCCTAAAATACGCGTTTGTTTTATATTAATAAATGTCTCGTAAGCAATCTTAAGCAATACAAATGAATATACAAACGCAAAACGATATGCAAGGCCTGCAGGTTCTCCAAAACCATGCCACACATATGAAATTGAATGAATCGCAAAAGAAATCCACATTACTACAAGCAAGAATAAGTTTCCTACTTTTTTCTTAATTGATATTCCTCGTGTAAATAAAAATGCAACATTTAGAATAACTGCCATTAATCCTACAAAGCAAAATATGTAATCATATGTGTTGAATGTTATATAAATATCATTTGCCGGAAAAATATGTGATGCTATTGCTGCACAAAAATCCATAAAATTCAATTGTGAATCTCTTATTGACACTGCACCTTTAACTGTACTTTGAAGACTAACAAATGCAGGCATTGTAAATATTGCAGAAATTGCCCCCGCGAGTAATGAAGATAAACCAAATTTGATAAAACTTCCTAATAGATATGAGTTCTTCAAAACTTCAAAAATATTTATACCATCTTCCTCGGATGTTAAACCATCTTCTAAACCAGTACCTTCATAGTTAATATCGTCATCTGAAATAAGACAATAAATAAAATAAACAACACAGAATATACAAATAATCCATCCAATATAAAAATTAGATGTTATTGACAATCCTAAAAACAAAGAATATTTCCATGCACTTTTACCATTCATCATTTCATTTATACCTAAAATAACGAGTGGAAAATAAATAATAGCGTCAATCCAAGTTGCAAAAAATATTGCACCAATTATGAAAGCAGAAAATCCCCAAAGTATAGAAAATATTGCTAAAGTAACGTCGTTTCTTTTGTATGTATTCTTAAGATAAACAGAAAAAGTCAATGATGCAAAAACAGGTTTTATAAGGGTAATAAGAGAAAATGCTTCTGACATATTATCATTTTCAAAAAACAACCCAATCAAATTAAAAGGACTTACCAAATAATATGATATTGTTGACCAAAAGTTTACTCCTCTGCCTGCGTGCCATGAATACAACAAAGAACTGCCATCTTTTATTTTCTCTACCAACTCTGAAAGAAAAGGTACATATTGAGCAAAACCATCGCCAACTGCTGTAGTTAGATTGCCAAATGGAAAGAGTCCCGATAAAGCATATATAACGGCCATTAACCCTAGTGTACAAATAGGACCTAGCCATATAAATGATATCTGTTTCTTCATTTTCATATAACTTCCTGCTTTCACTTATAATTGCCTTCCCCTTGAGGGGAAGGGGGACCGCTTGCGGTGGATGAGGTGTTTGCCTTCCCCTTGAGGGGAAGGGGGACCGCTTGCGGTGGATGAGGTGTTACTCAAGCAATCCAAAATTCTTTAATATATCTTCACACACACTGTCAAAAGTGGTGTTAACTTCATAATTTGAATATCTCAAAACCTTTAATCCAATTCTGTTCAAATACTCATCTCGTATTTTATCTTCAACTATCCCTGTTTTTTCAAAATGTTGAGAACCGTCAATTTCTATTACTATCTTCTTTGATGCACAATAAAAGTCAACTATATAACTACCTATAACTTTTTGTCTATTAATAACTATTGGTAATTCTTTCAAAAAATCATACCATAAATGTCTTTCCTGAGGTGTCATTTCTTTTCTGAGGTTTTGCGAATATTTAACTAAGTTTTTGTTATAATTTTTCATTTGACACCTCATCCGTCTTTTGCTCTGCAAAAGCCACCTTCCCCTCAAGGGGAAGGCGTTATATATATTCTACTACAAATCAATATAAAGGTCAACAAAAAAGCGAGGGGTAATCCCCTCGCCCTTTATGTAGTTTGTTTCAATTATGAAAGTTTTGTTAAACCATTATAGTCAGCAGCTACAGCTGAACCTGTCTTTTCAGGTGTATGGAAAGCGTTAGCTGAAACTAAAGCTGAGTTGTTTGGACATTCAACTACAGCACCGCCGTTAGCTTTAACATAAACAGCGTAAGCTTTTGTTGTGTCAACTGGGCAAACTGGCATTTCTTCGTCATCCATCATTGACTTAATCTGTGCAAGACTTGAAACTGTTGTCTGGTCATTTGATGCATAATAGTTAGCACAATTTGACTTGATTGTCTGGATGTTTGAAGCACATGTCTTGTTGTTTGCGTTGTCTGTAATTGCACCATAAAGTGGAATAGCAACTGCAATAAGGATACCCATGATAACAACAACGATCATAAGCTCAACGAGTGAGAAGCCTTTTTTGTTCATCATTTTTCTCATAATAATTTTCTCCTTTAATTAAAGAATATTTTGTTTTATATTAAGGTCCCTATTGACCTGAATACCAAATTTTGAAAGTGGGAACTTTCCGTACCTTTATACTACTACAAATCAAGCAATTTGTAAAGCCCTTTTTTTAAGTTTGGTTATTTCGACAAATTAATAAGGTTGTTTTTGTTGAAATCAACTAAGAACCTTGTCTTCCTTTTTGGTTATGCTTAACGGCATCACTACCATCCGCCTCGCAACACTTAACTTTAATGGTTAAGTTATCAACTCTTTCAATCACAAAATAGTGATCATCAAGAGAACATCCTGGGAACCCTTCATCAAACTGGTCTAAAAATGTTTGAGCAAAAACATCTTCAGGATTTTGAGTTGAGCCATCAAAAGATTTTTCAGTCGTCAAGAATAATGTTTCAGCCGTATTGGCAGCATCAATTAATGCCCAGTTTGCAAATGCACCACGAATTAATCTTTGGTTACTACCGCATGTTTTTGCTTCAGCATTACCTGTAACAGCGTTATAAAGTGGGATTGCGACTGCAACAAGAATACCCATAATAACAACAACTATCATTAATTCAACAAGGGAGAAGCCTTTTTTATTTATCATTTTTCTCATAATAGTATTACCCCTTTCGGTAACTTCGGGAACATTCCGTACCCTCCGCAATTTAATTATATACTATATATTGGAAATAGTCAATATAATAATTTGTACAAAAAAGGCAGGATTTTTTTGTACAAGAAATTTGAATTCGTCGGGATGTTCGCAGTATTCGATAGAGTGGAATCAATATCTCGCCCTACCATATCAAACCAATTTTGTTCGACAAACTATAATTTTGCAAAAGAAAAGGCGGAACAAAATTCCGCCTTACTTTATTTTTTAATTGTCATTCTTGCTTTAAAGAATTCGGCAATTTCTGTATTTGCTTGGTCGCCAGCCGGAGAAAACGGGTTCACAACATTGAAAACATGAGTAAGATATTTACCGTTTTCTTTCTCATTAAAATCGTGGAATTTATGCTCAATATAATTCTTTTCAAGCAATTCTTTAAACTTGTAACACTGTTTTTTAAGGAAATCATTAGTTGCCGTATTCACATAATATGGTGGGAAATCCTTTGAAATAATCTGTGCCACATCAAGATATTTTCTGTATTTGCTCTTTCGATGTTTTTCGCCTAACAAAACAGGTACATTTATATTCATAATAAGATTTGGGCTTAACAAATCAACGGCAGGGCAGATTGCAGCAACTGCTTTGAAATCAAGCCCACAATATTCAACACCAAAATCTTTTTGCATATTTTCATTAAGATTGACCGCAGTAGTAACACAAGAGAAATGTCCGCCAGCAGAATCCCCCGCAAGAAATATGTTTTCAATATCGGCAGGGTAATTTTTAAGATTTTCACTAAGCCAAGAGAGGGCTGCAAAAATATCGCGAATCTGGTCGTCAAATCTTATGCCATTGCCTGCGAGACGATAGTTGATTGATGCAACTAAAAATCCTTTTTCGGCAAGTTTTAAGCAGAAATTCTTATTGATTTCTTTATAACCATACATCCAACCGCCACCGTGAATATCAATAATCACAGGCAAATTCTCAGTTGTTCCTTCCGGATAATAAATATCAAGCAAGTGCGCTTTTTCGCCATCGTCAATATACGGAATATCAAGAATTTTAGTGAGTCCTTCGGGCTCTGTTTGTGATGCAATTCGTTTTGCATCCATTTTTTCTGTATTTTCCCAATTTTTTCTTAAAATCGGTTCAAAAATGTACATAATCATACCCCTTTCGCAGACGTGGAAGTCTGCCACTACGCACAAATTACGGATGCGGGTCGCCGTTACGATATGCATTCATTATATCGCGGAAAACTTCTCCGTTTGATGGCGGAGTCCATGTAATTGCATCGGCGCCTGCTTCTATTGTTGCTTTTATGCTTTCTTCTGTTGGTCCACCTGTTGCCATAATTGGCACATCGGGAAATTCCGCACGGATTTTCGCCACTAATTCAGGTGTTTTTGATGCTGCAGAAACATTTAAAATCTGTGCGCCTGCATCAAGTCGGCCTTGAATATCATCTTCTTTAACAACGGTAATCACAATAGGTAAATCCACAACTTTTGCAACTTCCCGAACTGTATCATTTGATGTTGGTGCGTTAAGCACAACACCCGTAGCACCTTGATACTCCGCATGACGCGCAAGGTTTATTACACGTTCGCCTTTTGTAAGACCTCCGCCAACGCCCACAAAAACGGGACAATGGGCAACCATCATAACCGCTTGTGTAATAACAGGTTGCGGGGTAAACGGATAAACCGCAATAACCGCATCTGCATTACTGTTTCGCAGAATGCTTACATCAGTTGAAAATATAATTGATTTAATTCTTCTGCCAAAGATTTTTATGCCTTTGCAATCGTAAATTACATCAGGTACACTTAATCTGAAGTCTCTTAAATATCCTTTTATTTCGTTCATAAAAAACATCCTTTATTTTAGGTTGTTCATATTATAATTTGCAAATATTACTAAATTGTGTTTGCAGTGTTAGAAACTTGTAAACTATAAACTTTTTTCAGAACTTGTCTGCCAATTCTTTGATGGTCTGGCATTTGGAAGTCTTTATCAATGGACATAATGTCTTTCGCTAACTCTTGTGTTTGCATAAGAATCTTTGTATCAGTTAAAATATCGGCAATGCGAAGTTTAGGAAGACCGTGTTGACGAGTACCGAAGAAATCGCCGGGACCACGAAGTTTCAAATCTTCGTCGGCAATCTTAAATCCGTCAGTAGTTTCACACATAATTTTCATTCGCGCCATTGCTTCATCACTTGTAGCATCTGTTACAAGAATACAAGTGGATTTCGCTTGTCCACGACCGACACGACCGCGCAACTGATGAAGTTGAGAAAGACCAAAACGCTCGGCGTTTTCAATAACCATAATAACAGCATTTGGTACATCTACACCGACCTCAATAACAACAGTTGATATCAGAAGTTGTGTTTCGCCACTCTTGAATTTGAGCATTATTTCGTCTTTCTTTTTAGGGGACATTTGTCCGTGAAGCAAGTCGAGTTTATAGTCCTTAAAAAGCGGTTGTGCTTTTTTATAATACTCTTCCGCGGAAAGTACTCCTTGCATTACTTCGCTTTCTTCAACAAGAGGGCAGACAATATAGCCTTGATAACCTGCATCAAGACGCTTTCTTATATAATCAAACATACCGCCGCGCTTACCTGAATTTACTGAATATGTTTCAATTTTTTGTCTGCCGGGCGGCAATTCGTCAAGGATTGAAACATTCAAATCTCCAAACATTATAAGCCCTAATGTTCGTGGAATTGGTGTTGCGGACATAACATAAACATGAGGATTTTCGCCTTTTGCACAAAGTCCGGTTCGCTGTTTTACGCCGAAACGATGTTGCTCGTCAGTAATAACAAGACCGAGTTTTTTGAAAATAACATCGTCCTGAATCAAAGCGTGAGTGCCAATAATCAAGTCAATTTCGCCATTTTGTAAACGAGCTTTTATTTCTTTTTTCTCTTTTGCTTTTGTGCTACCTGTCAGCAACTCGCAACGGATTCCGCTATCCTTGAAAAGTTTTTCAAAAGTTTCAAAATGTTGAGTTGCAAGCACTTCTGTTGGTGCCATAAGGGCAGATTGCATTCCGCTTTTCGCTACATTGTAAACTATTGCGGCAGATACTGCAGTTTTACCACTACCAACATCCCCTTGTAAAAGTCGGTTCATTTGTTTTCCGCTTTGCATATCAGAAACCGCTTCTTTTACCGCTCTTTTCTGTGCATTTGTTGGTGTAAATGGTAAAACAGAGAAAAATTCATCCGTATAATCCCTTGCAACAACATTACCGGTTTTAACTGTTGAGTTATCGTTTTTAAGAGTCAACAAACTCAACTGTAAAATGAACAACTCGTCAAAAATCAATCTGTTTCTTGCATTCTGCAAATCCCCGTCATCTTTTGGAAAATGAATATTGCGAAGTGCAGTATCAAGGGACACCAGGTTAAATTTTTTAATAATATAATCAGGTAAATAGTCAGGAATTTCATCAATCTTATCCAATGCATTCTGCACCGCTGACTGAACAATTTTTGTAGTAATAGTTTTATTCTGTGGATAAATTGGTCTGATTTCCACACTTTTTTCAGACTTTATGAACATTGGCGATACCATTTCGCGTGCCGCAAATTTACCTAATGTAAGTTTGCCGTAAAACAGATATTCTTCGCCGCTTTTAAGCATTTTGTCAATATATTTATTATTGAAAAAGGTTACCGCAATAACATCTTCGCCATCAGTTACTGTGGCTTTTGCAATTAACATTCCACCACGGACACGCTCGTTTTTAACGGGGAACATAACAGTACCCTTAATGCAAGCGTTTTCGCCGATTATACATTGAGAAATAGGAACAATTTTACTCCAATCCTCATAAGCACGAGGATAAAAACGAAGAAGTTCCCCGACAGTTGACACACCAAGAAGACGAAAACCCTCTGCACGAGTTTCGCCAACACCCTTGATATACTTAATATCGTCGGAAAACTTCATAAATTCACCTTGTTATAAATTTTTATATAAATCAAAAGGATTTTTTGATAAATCTGTTTTTACATCTGCACTTGTTACTGAATAACCATTACGGAAAAGCACAGGGATAAACGGATATTCTTCTGCGAAAACTTTATAGTATTCTTCCGCAGTAATTTCGCCTGCACGATAACGGAAATAATCTGTTGCCGCCTTACTTGATTTATCAATTCCGCCACTTAAGTTACCGTTATAAAATCTTGATAAATCCATTGAGCCGTCAAGTTTGACTTCGCCTAAATACATATCGTAATTTCCTGCAGAAATTCTTTGATTGTAATCTGCAAAAGAAAGCAAACTGACATTTACATAAAATCCGATTTTGTTCAGATTATCTGCAATATTATAAGCCGCCGCAACTCTGTTTTTGTTATCTTTATTAACAATAAGATTAAAAGATAATAGATATGCGCCGTTTGTTCTTGCCTTGCCTGAAAAACGAGTATATCCGCATCTGTCAATAATCTTTTGAGCGAGTGAGGTATCCCCTTGAGCGCTTACAGATTGAATGTTTTCATAGAAACTTACATCAGGATTCACAGGCATTTTTACCGCTTTGCCGTGTCCCTGATAAGAAGAAAGAACTACATCCTCACTGTTAAGTTGTGCCGCAATAGCACATCTTATATACTTATTCAAAGCACCATTGTTACTGTTAAGCCCAAGATAAACCATATTGTTGAGCATTACTTCTTCAGTTTTGCCTGCAACACCAATGTATTCACAGTTAGAAAGGTCGCTGAAATAAACATCAGTAGCACCAATTTTGAATGCGTTTTCTGAACTTTTATTTGTATCAACAGTATACAACTTAATTTTCTTTGAACTGTCAGTAGTATTTACCAGTTGTTTTTCAAGCCAATAGTATTCGCCGCTACCTGTTGGTACTGCAGTCTGAATATCAGCTGTACCTTCTTTAGTTATAGGAAAGCAAAGCTTTGCGCCAACATAAACATCAGAAAAATCAAGGGCGAACTCAACTGTAAATTTTGATTTTGCCGTAGCGCTCACTACTCCGTTCAGATACCCCGCCCAAGCATATGATGCCTTTGCAAGATTAAATGAATACACAACATCATAGGCATTAATTGGTTGAGAGCCACGACAAGCTGCATCTGTTCGCAACTGCACGGTTGCAACTGTACCTTTAACTGACACGCTTGTAGCAATTTGTGGCACAATATTGTATTTTTCATCTACCGTGAAAAGCGAATTAAAAAGCATTTTGCAGATATAAATATTCTCATTGCTCTTTACAAAATAAGGATTGACTCCGTCGCTTTCATTGTAAGGCAAGGCAATTACACCATCGCCTTTTACTGTTTCAGTATTATCAACCGATGGTATATTTTCTTGTGGAACATCTGTTGTGGACTTATTTTCGGGCATTTTATTGCCACCGCAAGCAGAAAAAAGCAGAGTAACACACAAAAGTAATGCAATTGTTTTTACCGCATTTTTCATTATATCATCTCACTGTAATAGGAGTTGCCTCAACTGTTTTTCCTGTATCGCGGTCAATAGTGAAAATACAACCCTGCATAAAACAAGGTGTGTCCGCAGTTTCAAACATAGGGGCAAATCCTTTTCTAAATTTTTCAATAATTATTTCTTTTTTCACACCCAGTACTGATTCTTCGGGACCTGTCATTCCCAAATCGGTAATATAACCAGTGCCGTTTGCCATAATTTGTGCATCGAAGGTCTGAATGTGTGTATGTGTACCGAAAACCGCACTGACTTTTCCATCAAGATAATAACCAAGAGCTTTTTTCTCGGCTGTAGCTTCTGCATGGAAGTCAACAAGTATGATTTTCGTTTCTTTTTTAAGTTCATTAATAATTTTTTCGGCAGTTTCGAATGGGTCTGAATGACCTTCAAGCCAAACTCTGCCTAAAAGATTTATAACGCCCACCTTGTAAGCGCCTTTGTCAATAATTCCGTAGCCCTTACCCCATACTCCGTCGCCAAAATTTGCAGGGCGGATTACGGCTTCAGCGCGGTCAAGATATTCATAAATTTCACGGCGCTTAAATGAATGGTTACCGCCTGTAATGAAATCTGCACCACTTGTGAAAATTCCGTTACAGGAGTTTGGCAACATACCGTTACCTACCGCAGAATTTTCGCCGTTTACAATACAAACATCAATGTTGTTTTCTTTTTTGAAATCTGCAAGTTTTTTTCGTAAAAACTCACAACCACTTGCACCGACAACATCGCCGATACAAAGAATTTTAATGTTGCGTGTCATTATGCACACCGTTTCTATATATGGATTTAATTTATTTTGCCCCGAAGCCGAAAGACAACGGGGCATTTTTTAGCAAAATTATTATTTAGCGAAATCAATAACTCTGTTCTCGCGAACAATATTAACCTTGATTTGACCTGGATATTCAAGCTCGTCTTCGATTTTCTTTGCGATATCACGAGCAACAATAACCATCTTTTCGTCAGATACCTGGTCTGGATTAACCATAATTCTGATTTCGCGACCAGCCTGAATAGCGAATGATTTCTCAACGCCTTCAAATGAAGTTGCAATTTCTTCAAGTTTTTCAAGACGCTTGATGTAATTCTGAACATTTTCGCGTCTTGCACCTGGGCGAGCTGCAGAAATAGCATCTGCTGCCTGAACAAGTACAGCAACAATTGTTTTTGCCTCAATTTCGCCGTGATGAGCAGCAATAGCGTGAACAACTTTGTCGTTTTCTTTATATTTCTTAGCTGCTTCAACACCAAGTTCAATATGTGTGCCTTCAAATTCACGGTCAAGTGCTTTACCGATATCGTGAAGAAGACCTGCACGCTTAGCTTGTTTTACATCTGCACCAAGTTCTTGCGCCATAAGACCTGCAATATAAGAAACCTCAAGTGAGTGGTTAAGCACATTCTGACCAAAACTTGTACGGTATTTAAGTTTACCGAGAAGTTTAACGAGTTCAGGATG
>CALCBQ010000003.1 GCA_937897215.1 uncultured Clostridia bacterium
TACTCACAATATGGCACTTGTGAAATCAAGTATCGGTATTGGCTCACTTCTTCTTGATGGTATAGGCGATACAATCCGCGTTTCTATGACGGCTGACCCTGTTAATGAGGTAAAAGCAGGTTATGATATTTTAAAGGGTGCGGGTGTTAAAACGGACTGCGCACAAATTGTATCTTGCCCCACTTGTGGCAGAACAAAAATTGATTTAATCGGACTTGCAGAAAAGGTAGAAAAAGCCCTTGTAAATTATAATAAGCCTATTAAGGTTGCAGTTATGGGTTGTGTTGTAAATGGCCCCGGCGAAGCAAAAGAAGCAGATATCGGTGTTGCAGGTGGCGACGGTTGTGGTGTTATTTTTAAAAATGGCGAAGTGCTTAAAAAAGTAAACGAAAACGAAATAGTAGAAGAATTATTAAAAGAAATAGAGAAAATATAGTGGTGTAATATATGACGACATTAAAGATGTTTTTTGGCGAGTCGTTTAAGTGGGACAACTATCTTGATATCGCATTTGCAGAAGTTGTAAAATTTGCAGTTTCAAGAGAAAAAAGTACCGCTACACTTACCATAAAACCTTATAGAAAAATAGATGAAAACAGAATAGAAGAAATTCAGGAAACTCTTTCACAGTTGGTTAATGTTCATTTGAAAATTATTTGTGAAGAAACACGAAGCGGATTTACAACAGAATATGCCAATATGGTTGTTGATATTATTAAAGACCGCGTTGCAGTTGCAAACGGATATTTTAATAATGCAGATTATAAAGTTGAAAACGGAGAATTCAAAATCCTTCTTAAAAAAGGCGGAAAAGATATTCTTCTTGCATCAAATGTTGACGATGAAATTGCAAGAATTATAAGAGAAATTTTTGGCGTAAATCTTGCGGTATCATTTCACCAAAACGATTTTGATGTTGAAATTGCTCTTGATTCAATGCAAAAACAGATGGAAGAATTACATAATCGTCAGAAGATTGAAGAAAATCCTCAGGCGGTAGTTCCAAGCGAAAAGCCACTCCATATTATAAAAGAGGGTATTCCTCTCTACCTTGAAACACAAAAGGCACTTTACGGAAATATTATTAAAACTTCAAAACTTCAGCGCCTTTGTGATATTTCAATTGAAAGTGGTAATGTGGCTGTCTGGGGCGAGATTTTCAGTCTTGATGTGAAAACAACCCGTGATGGCAGAAATAATATTATCAACTTTAACATTACTGATAAGACTTACTCTTATACAATCAAAATTTTCGAGACAGTTGCAAATGCAAAATCGCTTCTCGGTGCATTAAAAGAGGGCGAAACAGTAATTGTTTACGGTAAAGTAAGTTATGATAAATATTCAGGCGAGAATGTTATCTCTGCAACTTCTGTAAATAGCGTAAAACCAATTAAAAAGCAGGATAATGCAGAGGTTAAGCGTGTTGAACTTCATTTGCATACTAATATGTCTGATATGGACGGTATGACAAGTGCTGATAAACTTGTAAAACGAGCAGTAAGTTGGGGACACCCCGCTATTGCAATTACAGACCATGGTAATGCTCAAGGGTACCCTGATGCTATGAAGGGTAAAGGTAAAGACGATATTAAACTTATCTATGGTGTTGAGGGTTATCTTATTGACGATATTGGCGACCCCCACACTCCTTGGGAAAAGCTTCCTCGTTACCATATTATTTTGCTTGTGCAGAATAAGGTTGGCCTTAAAAATCTATATAAGCTTATTTCACTTTCTCATACAAAGTATTTCCACGCAAGACCTTGTATTCCTCGCTCAAAGCTCAACGAGTTAAGAGAAGGTATTATTCTCGGCTCGGCTTGTGAAGCAGGCGAGCTTATTAAGGCAATCCTTTTTGAGAAAAGTGATGAAGAAATTCTTAAAATTGCAGATTATTATGACTATCTTGAGATTCAACCTGATGGCAACAATAAGTTTATGATTGACTCTCATTCTGACCCAATGGCAAAAAATCCGGACAGAAACAAAGAGTATAACAGAATTAAAACTCTCGAAGATATTCGTGATATTAACCGTAAGATTATACATATCGGCGACAAGTTAGGTAAACTTGTCTGCGCTACAGGCGACGTTCACTTTATGGACCCTGAAGATGCCGCATTCCGTGCAATTCTTATGGCAGGTAAGGGCTTTGATGATGCAGACAATCAAGCGCCACTTTACTTTAAAACTACTGAAGAAATGCTTGACGAATTTGCATATCTTGGTGAAGATACCGCTTATGAGGTTGTTGTTACAAATACAAATAAAATTGCAGATATGATTGAGCAGGTAAGACCTATTCCTGAGGGTACATTCCAGCCGTCAATCCCGGGTGCCGAAGAAGAACTTCGTCAGATTTGTTGGGATAAAGCAAAAGATTGGTATGGCGACCCTGTTCCTGAATATGTTGAAACACGACTTAATCGTGAACTTGATTCAATTATTGCAAACGGATTCGCAGTTCTTTATATTATTGCACAGAAACTTGTTTGGGATTCAGAAGCACATGGTTACCATGTTGGCTCCCGTGGCTCTGTTGGCTCATCATTCGTTGCAACAATGGCGGGTATTTCAGAGGTTAATCCCTTAGCCCCTCACTACCGTTGCCCGAAATGTAAACATAGTGAATTTTTCTTGCACGGCGAATACGGTTCCGGCTTTGATATGCCACCAAAGAATTGTCCTCATTGCGATATTCCTATGGTGCGTGATGGCCACGAAATTCCGTTTGAAACTTTCCTTGGTTTCCATGGAGATAAGGCGCCCGATATCGACCTTAACTTCTCAGGGGACTATCAGGGTAACGCTCACAGATATACTGAAGAATTATTCGGCCGCGACCACGTGTTTAAAGCGGGTACAATTGCAACGGTTGCAGATAAAACTGCTTATGGTTATGTTAAAAAATACCTTGAAGAGCGCGGTAAAATCGTAACCCGTGCTGAAGAAGACCGACTTACAAAAGGTTGTACAGGTATTAAGCGTACAACAGGTCAGCATCCCGGCGGTATGGTTGTTGTGCCTAATGAATTCGATGTTTATGACTTCACTGCAGTTCAATTCCCTGCAAATGATACAAGTTCAGATATGGAAACAACTCACTTTGACTTCCATTTCTTGCACGATACAATCTTAAAACTTGATATTCTCGGCCATGATGTGCCTACACTTTATAAACATCTTGAAGATATGACAGGAATCCCTGTTATGGATGTTGATGTGTGCGACCCTAAAATTGTTAGTCTTTGCACAAGCCCCGAAGCGTTAGGTCTTACACCTGACGACATCGGCGTTGAAACAGGTACTCTTTCAATTCCTGAAATGGGTACAGATTTTGTCCGTGGTATGCTTATAGAAGCACAACCAAAATGCTTCTCTGACCTTTTACAGATTTCAGGTCTTTCACACGGTACTGATGTTTGGCTTGGTAATGCACAAGAACTTATCAAAGACGGTACTTGCACAATTTCAGAAGTTATCGGTACTCGTGATAGTATTATGACATATCTTATGCATAAGGGACTTGATTCAGGTCTTGCATTCAATATTATGGAGAAAACAAGAAAAGGTATTGTTGCAAAAGTTGGTTTCCCTGAGGGTGCAGAAGATGCAATGAGAGCGTGTAACGTTCCACAATGGTATATGGATTCTTGCCGTAAAATCAAGTATATGTTCCCAAAAGCGCACGCGGCGGCTTATGTTATTGCGGCACTTCGTCTTGGTTGGTATAAGATTTACAAACCAACTGAGTATTATACCGCGTTTTTAACAGTTCGCGGTGGCGACCTTGACGCTGTTACAGTTTGTCAGGGCAGAGATGCGGTAAAACGAAAAATGGTTGAACTCCACGGACCGCTTGATGCAGAACCGAAAGACAGAAAACCAATGACTGCAAAAGAAAAAGACCAGTTTACAGCACTTCAGGTTGTAAACGAAATGATGGCTCGTGGTGTTGAACTTATGCCTGTTGATATTTATAAATCAAGGGCAACCGAATATTACATAGAAGACGGAAAAATCAGAATGCCATTCTCCGCACTTTCAGGTGTTGGCGAAAACGCCGCAAAATCTATTGTGGCGGGGCGTGATGAATGCGGTGCAGAATTTGTTTCTGTGGATGATTTCCAAGCAAAAACAGGTGCTTCAAGTGCCGTTATAACTGCGTTGCATGAAATCGGCGCATTAGAAGGACTTCCTGAAACTGCTCAAATATCATTTTTCGGGTTTTAGTCAGTTTGACAAATAAGGTGTGCAGAGTTGCTGTGAGTTTTGCAATTCTGCACATTGACATGTATACTTTATTGTGTTATCATATTAGCACGCTAAAGCGTAAAACAAAAAGAAAAGGTTTTTTTATGAAGAATTATGCAAAAATTACTCCCGAGGGTACAAAAGACTATTTAGCAAATGAAAGCCGTGCAATCCGTTGTGCAGAGAAGCGTCTTTCATCTGTTTTCAAGTCAAAAGGTTATGAAAAAGTAATGACACCTACAATTGAATTTTTCGATGTGTTCAATCGTGAAAGTTCAGGTTATAATCCCGAAGATTTGTACAGTTTAACTGACTCTTACGGCAGACTTTTAGTATTACGACCTGACTCAACACTTCCGATTGCTCGTCTTGTGTCAACTCGTTTTCAGAATGCTCGTCTTCCGCTCCGCCTTTATTATAATCAGAATGTTTTTGTAAGACAGAAAAATCTTACGGGCAGAAGCGACGAAGCAGTACAAAGCGGTATTGAGTTAATGGGTATTTCAGGACTTCGCGCAGATTTAGAGGTTATTACAACTGCGGTTGAAGCCATTGAAAACTGCACATCTGCCGACTTTAAACTTGAAATCGGTCATGCAGGATTCTTCAAAGAACTTTGTAAAAAACTAAATGTTACTGATGAAATAATAAGTGAGATTTATGATTGTGTTGAAAGCAGAAACTTTGTTTCGCTTAATAATATTCTCGATAAAATCGGCAAAAATCCAATAACTGACTCAATCCGTAATCTTCCAAGATTTTTTGGCGGACTTGAGGTTATTGAAAAAGCAAAAGAAATCGGTTTGGGTAACGAGGGCGAAAATGCTCTTAATTATTTGAAAGAATTATATGAACTTTTATGCGATGCAGGGCTTTCACAAAAAATCGTTATTGATTTAAGTCTTGTTAACCGCACAAATTATTACACAGGCATCATTTTCAAGGGCTATTTGCAGGGTAGCGGTATTTCTGTTGTTTCGGGTGGTCGTTATGACTCTCTTGGCGCAGAATTCGGTCGTGATATGCCTTCAACCGGTTTCGGTATTGAAACAGGGGCGTTGGCATCTGTAATGCTTTCTAGAAACGAACTTGATAATGAGAAAATGCCTGAAATTATAGTTTTTGGCGAAAATGAAAACATAGTAAAAGCACTTGAATACTCTAAAAAACTTCGTGCAGATGGTACCTATTGCGAAAATAGTGCATTTGAAACATTGACCGAAACTAAAGAGTATGCAAAATCAAAAGGAATAAAGAAAATCTGCATAGTTGATGCAGAAAGCGTAAGGGAGGAAACAGTATGAGAAAGTTACGAATAGCCCTTACAAAAGGCCGTCTTGAAAAGAAAAGTGTTGAACTTTTCGAGAAAATGGGTATTGATTGCGACGAGCTTATAAACAAAGGCAGACGCTTAATTCTCAATGCAGGGGATTATGAGGTAGTGCTTGCAAAGGCAGCTGATGTAATTACTTACGTTGAACACGGTGTTTGCGATATTGGTATTGTAGGTAAAGACACAATCGTAGAAAACGGAAAAAGCTTCTATGAAATGATGGACTTAAACCTCGGTAAATGCGACTTTGCACTTGCAACTCAAAAGGGCGTTGATTTCTATGACGGCTTCAATACAAAACGAATTGCAACAAAATACCCCAATATTACAAAAGCATATTTTGAAGGTAAGGGTATGGACATCAAGATTATTAAGATTGAGGGCTCAGTAGAGCTTGCTCCACTTCTTAACCTTGCCGACGGTATTGTTGATATTGTTGAAACAGGAACAACACTAAAAGAAAACGGACTTGAAGTTAAAGAGAAAATTATGCCTGTTTCTGCGCGAGTAATTGTCAATATGGCAAGTATGAAGCTTCGCCGTGAAGAAATTGACGGTTTTCTTGAAAAAATTGAAAAAGTAATTCCAAAGGATTGATAATATGATAAACACAGTTTTTGCAGATGGTAAGGCGGACGAAACCCTTATCGCACAGCTTAAAGAAAGAAGTGGCGAGGTTGACAAAAAGGTTACCCTTGCCGTTACAGATATTCTTGAAAATGTAAAAGCCAATGGCGACAAAGCAGTTTTAGAATACACAATTAAATTTGACGGTAAAGCACCTGAAAAAGCAGAAATCTCAAAAGAAGAAATCGATAAAGCAATAGAAAAGTGCGACCCATTCTTTGTGAAATCTTTGGAAGATGCTGCAGAAAATATTCGTGATTTCCACGCTCGTCAAAAACAACAAAGTTGGCTCACTACTAAAGAAAATGGCGTTATAATGGGTCAACGTGTACGCGGACTTGAGCGCGTAGGTCTTTATGTTCCCGGTGGTACTGCCGCATATCCATCAAGTGTGCTTATGAACGCAATTCCTGCAAAAATTGCAGGTGTTAAAGAGCTTATTATGGTAACTCCACCATCAAAAGATGGCACACCTAACCCTGATATTCTTGCAGCTGCAAAAATTGCAGGTGTTGACAGAGTATTCTTAATGGGTGGCGCACAGGCAGTTGCCGCACTTGCATACGGCACAGAAACCGTACCAAAGGTAGACAAGATTGTAGGCCCCGGTAATATTTTCGTTGCAACTGCAAAGAAGCTTCTTTACGGCA
>CALCBQ010000004.1 GCA_937897215.1 uncultured Clostridia bacterium
AACAGGGCACAAAGAGTAAAAAAGCAGGTCTTGACCCGCTGTGGCTTCTTAACCACTATCATTATCTTGATACTGACCGCGAAGAGCGTCGCCCAATGATTCTTTCACGTTATGCAGGTATCGGTTCACATCGCTATCCATTAGGATTTTCAGGCGATACCGCAATCAATTGGAGTGTACTTGATTTCCAACCATATTTCACTGCGAATGCAGCAAACTGCGGTTATACTTGGTGGAGCCATGATATCGGCGGTCATATGATGGGCGACCATGATGATGAACTTTATATTCGTTGGCTTCAACTTGCAGTATTCTTACCGATTTTAAGACTCCATTCAACTAACCTTGATATTCTCGGCAAAGAACCTTGGAATTTCTCTTGGGAGGCAGAAACTTTAGGTACAGAGTATCTGCGACTTCGCCATAAAATGATTCCTTATATCTACGCTATGAATTACCGTACATATAATGAGGGTAGGGCACTTTGCGAACCACTTTATTATACATACCCTGATAATAAAGAAAGTTTTGAATATAAAAACGAGTATTTCTTTGGTTCAGAACTTCTTGTATGTCCTGTAACTACAAAAATGGACGAAAAAACAAAAACTGCCGCAACAAAGGTGTGGTTACCTGAAGGCAGATGGACTAACATTTTTGACGGCAAAATCTATAAGGGTGGTCAGGAAACAGTAATTAACAGCCCGATTAATACAATACCCGTACTCGCTAAAGAGGGCGCAATTATTCCAATGTCAAAAGATAACGGCAACTCATGTGAATGTCCGGAGCGTCTTGAAATTGACATCTATCGCGGAAATAATACATTTAATTTCTATGAAGACGATGGCGAAACAGGTAAGTATAAGAATGGCGAGTATTCAATTACTACAATGACTGTATCTGAAGAAGATAATACTCTTAAATTCACAATCAGCGGCGGTAAATCACTCAAATGTATCCCTGCAAAGCGTGAATACACACTTAACTTCAAAGATGTCGAAGATTTCGATGAAGTTGAAGTTATGGTAAACGGAATAGTTACTCCTGTAACAAGCGGTAAATCTTTCGTTAAAATAGGCGGGGTAAGTGTTGAAGATGAAATCACAGTAACACTTACAGGTGTTGTGGCACGAAAGAATAAGCCACTAAAAGAAAGGGCACTTGATTGTATCATTCATCTTAATGGCAATAATATGAAAAAGATGATTACAAGTACACGCCTTAAGAGTTGCGAAACAGAAAAAGATTATAAGAACTTTGTTAAATGCACAAAAGCAAAATCCTTGCGTATGTGCCTTGACGAAGCAATTTTCGGAATGGAATAAAAGGATTTGATTTTATGAAAACTTACGGTACATATTTTCAAAATGATAAAGATTTGCCTATTAAATATGGCGAAATCAACTTAATAAATCCTGAAAGACAAAGACTTCGTGGTGAGCCATTGCTTAAAGGTGTAGAGGTATATCCTGTTTTTCAGGGCTTTTGTGGTACAGATTTTGAACTTATGAAAATGGGCAGAGAAAATAATCTTTCTCATAAATTCCCTGAAGGTGAAAATCGTCTTATTAACGGACACGAAGGCGTTGTTTGGGTGCCAAGTGAAAATCGCTATGCAATCGTGCTTATTCGTGGTGGCGATAGCTACGACCCAACACGCTATACAGAAGATGAAACATATTTTGAGTATGGTTGCGATAAAGCAGATGGACTTTTCTGTGATAAAAACTATTTTAATCCAGATATGCTTCTTCACTTGCCAAAGCAATATGAAAGTTTAGAAAAACTACCTTTATCAGTAGCAAAAAAACTCTCATTTGCTGACCCTTACGCTTGTGCTATCTTCCAACTTGAAAGAATGGAAGATTTAGGTGAAGCACAAAATTTCAGAGTTGAAATGGCAAAGCATAAATGCTCTGAAGAAGAGGCGAGAAAACTCGCAAAAGACAATATTTTTGAAAGAGTTGTTGTTTTTGGACTTGGTATGACAGGTCTTTTTATAGCAGACCAAATCAGAAGAAACCATCCTAAAGCGCAAATTCTTTTTGTAGGTAGAAGTGATGAAACCTGCAAGAAAGTTACATTTTCAAAAGAAATAACAAGCGCCGATTACCTTTGTACTGCAGGTCTTTCTGAAGAAGAAACTGCACAGAAAATTATGGAAAAAATCGGTGGTCGTGCAACTATGTTCGTTGGTACAAGCGGTAGTAATGTTGAACACAGAATCGCATTTCAACACAAAGTACTTGGCTGTAATGGCGTTTATAACAGTTTCTCGTTAGGACCACAAGTAACTTACGATACAATGCCATTTGGCTTCGAAAATCATGTTATTTTCGCATCAATTAACTTTAGACAAGAACATATGGAAAAAGCAATCCAAGTACTTGTTGATTCCCGTTATGACGAAGTTGTTGAGCTCATTGATAAAAAAGAATTTGTCAAAGACCCACTCAATGCTTATGAAAACAAAATATTCTGTAAAGGTGCACCTCTTAAAACAGGCGTCATCTGGAATAAAGACTACATAGAAGAAGGCAAATAAAATGAAAGCAATAGTAATTCCAAATCCAAATGAAATTGAAATAAGAGAAGTACCAATGCCTGAAGTGAAAGAGGGCGAGGCACTTCTTAGAGTTAAATATGTTGGTATCTGCGGTGCCGATGTTGCATCATTCACAGGTAATCAGCCATTTACAACATATCCAAGAATCCCTGGTCACGAATTTTCAGCAGAGATTGTTGCAATCCCTGAAAATGACAAAGGACTTAAAGCAGGGGATATTGTTACTTGTAACCCATATTTTAACTGTTGCACTTGTTACTCTTGTGAGCGTGGATATGTAAATTGTTGTACAGATAATCAGACAATGGGTGTTCAACGAGATGGTGCATTCTGTGAGTATATCTCAATGCCTATTGAAAGAATTTATGATGGTAAAGGTCTTTCAGCTCAAGAATTAGCACTTATCGAGCCATTTGCAATTTCACAACACGCAGTTTCCCGTGCAACTATTAAAGAAACTGACAATGTGCTTGTAATCGGTGCAGGTCCAATCGGACTTTTTGCACTCCTTGCTGCAAAGCAGAAATGTAATAGAATCGTAGTTGCTGATATTCTTGACAACCGTCTCCGACTTGCAACAGAATACGGTGCAGACGCGGTTGTTAATACAAAAACACAGTCTCTTGAAGAATTTACAAAAGAATTTACTAACGGAAACGGTTTTGATGTTTGTATCGAGGCTTGTGGTGCACCTGAAACATTTTTGGGTTGTATTGAAAATGCCGCTTTTGCTGCTAATATCATTCTCATTGGTAATGGCAAGCGTGAAACTAATTTTGTTCACTCAATAATTCTTAAAAAAGAATTAAATATTCACGGTAGCCGTAATGCTTTGAAAGATGACTTTATCAATTTAATTGATATTGTAGCAAGCAAAAAAGCAGACCCTATGAAAATGGTTAGTGGAGTCTATGATATTGATAATGCCCTTGATGCTTTCAAAGCACTTGCTAACAACGATGGCACACTTGCAAAACTTCTTATAAAAATAGGAGATTAATATGAAAGAAACAGTAATTCAATTTGGTGAAGGTAATTTCCTTCGTGGTTTTTTCGATTATTTTCTTCATAAAATGAATGAAAAAGGTCTTTATGATGGTAAAGCCGTTGTTGTTCAACCAATCTCTATTGGTAGGGTAGCAGACCTAAACGCTCAAAATTGTAAATACAATCTTTATTTAAGAGGTATTCAGAATGGTGAAATCGTTAAGGAACACACATTTGTTGAATCTATTTCAAGATGTGTTGACCCATATAAAAATTTTGAAGATTACATTTCACTTGCTGATAACCCTGATTTCCGTTTTATCGTTTCAAATACAACTGAGGCAGGCATTGAGTTCGTTGATACTTGCAAATTCCAAGATGAACCTGCTTTGTCATTTCCCGGCAAACTTACACAACTCCTTTACAGGCGTTATAAAAACGGACTTAATGGATTTGTAATTCTTGCTTGCGAGCTTATTGATAATAATGGTACAGAACTTAAAAAATGTGTTCTTAAATATGCAGAACTTTGGAATTTAGGCGATGATTTCAAGTCTTGGCTTGAAACTGAAAACCACTTTGTTAATACTCTTGTTGATAGAATCGTTACAGGCTACCCTAACGACGAAACAAAAGAAATGCACCCTGACGACAAATTCCTTGATACAGCAGAAATTTTTCACCTTTGGGTTATCGAAGGCAACTTCGAAGACGAGTTCCCGCTTAAAAAAGCAGGCTTTAATGTCGTATGGACAGACGATGCAAAGCCATACAAAAAAATCAAAGTAAGAATACTTAATGGTGCGCACACTTCTCTAGTTGCAGGTGCTTTGCTTTCAGATATCGAAACAGTAGGAGAAGCGATGAACAACAAGCTTACTTCTGCATTCCTTAACAAAGTAATGAAAGAAGAAATCTTACCAACAATCGGCGAAAATGAAGACAGTATCGCATTTGCAAATAATGTGTTTGACCGTTTCAAAAACCCGTTCATTCAACATAAATGGCGTTCAATCGCGTTAAACTCAGTTAGCAAATATTCAGTACGCGTTTTGCCAACACTCCTTGAGTATAAAGAGAAAAACGGTGAGTATCCAAAACTTCTCACTATGTCATTAGCATATCTTCTTTATTTCTATAAAAATGATGACCCTGATGATGCAGCAGATGTTGTTACAACAATGAAAAATGATAGTATTGCAGAAATTCTCGCAAATGTATCGTTATGGCAGAATGACCTTTTAGATATGACAGAAATCGTGACTGAATACTATAACAAAATCCACACTCTCGGTGCAAAGGAAACAATGAAATGGATTGTATCACAATAAACGAAAAAGATAATGTCTGCGTAAACCTCGAAACAGGCCATAAAATCGCAATTTGCGATATAGAAAAAGGTGCAGATATTATTAAATATGGCTACCCAATCGGATTTGCAACCGAAAATATCAAAAAAGGCGACTCTGTTCATTCTCATAATATGAAAACAAAGTTAGGGGACATTCTATCTTATGAATACAACCCAACCTTTGAAGAACTTGCACCAAAAAAGCCTTTTACAATCAAAGCTTTCGTCCGTGAAAATGGTGATATAGGCATAAGAAATGATATTTGGATTATTCCCACAGTTGGTTGTGTAAACAGTATTGCAAAACAATTAGCCGAAAAAACAGGTGCAATTTATTTTTCGCATCCATACGGTTGTAGTCAGTTAGGCGACGATATGAAAGTTACCCAACTTGTTCTTCGCGGACTTATCAATCACCCAAATGCAGGTGGAGTGCTAGTATTAGGTCTTGGTTGTGAGAATAATAATTTTCCTGAAATGCAAAAAATACTTGGCACGTGGAATGAAAACAGAGTTAAATTTTTGTCAGTTCAAGATTGCGAAGACGAATTAGCACAAGGTGTTTCAATTATCGAAGAATTGAATGCAATCGCATCAAAAGATAAGCGTGAAGAAGTATCTGTCTCAAAACTTAAAATCGGACTTAAATGTGGTGGCTCTGACGGATTTTCAGGAATTACTGCAAACGCAGTTGTAGGTAAGGTTACCGACGAAATTTGTGCTATGGGCGGTACTGCAGTTCTTACCGAAGTTCCTGAAATGTTCGGGGCAGAAACTGTACTTTTTGACAGATGTATAAATAAAGAAGTTTTTGATAAAAGCGTAAATCTTATCAATAATTTCAAGCAATATTTCAAAGACCACGGTGAGCCTGTTTCTGAAAATCCATCTCCAGGTAATAAAGAGGGTGGAATCACAACTCTTGAAGAAAAATCTCTCGGTTGTGTGCAGAAGGGTGGTACAGCTCCTGTTGTTAATGTGCTCGATTATGGCGACATTCTCACAAAATCAGGACTTAATCTTCTTAACGGACCAGGCAACGACATTGTTTCAATTACAAATCTTTCAGCAGTTGGTTGTCATTTAGTATTGTTCACAACTGGTAGGGGAACTCCTCTTGGTGGACCTGTGCCAACTATAAAAATTGCATCCAATGATAATATCGCAATTAAAAAATCTCACTGGATTGATTACTCTGCATATGGCTTTGATAAACAATACAAAGCAGACGAATTATTAGATTTAATCAAACGCGTAGCTAATGGAGAACTCACTAAAAACGAGCTTCAGGGCAATCGTGAAATCGCAATATTTAAGGACGGAGTAACATTATGATTATTGATGCACACGCTCATTTATGGAAAAAACAAAATGGAATAGTAAATGGAAAACCAGTTTACGATATTGGTGGAGGTAAAAGTGATTTCGGTGGAGAAATCAAGCAGATGATGCCACCCTATATGACTGACGGTGAAAATTCAGCCCAGCGCTTTCTTGCTAATATGGATTATGCGGGAGTAAGCGGTGCGGTAATTACACAAGAGTATATCGACGGAAATCAGGACGAATACTTGCTTACTTGCAAAAGTGACAGAATTAAAATCTGCACATTATATCAAGAAAAGCCAATGGGGGATATAAGCCGGTTTAACGGAATTAAAATCTGTGCAGGCCGACTTCAAGACAAAAATCTCCTTAACCACCTTGAACCATTCAAACTTGCAAATGATAACGGCAAATTTATTTCAATAGACCTTGCTGATGGCGACGAGCAAACTGAAATGATGCAAAAAATTATTGATATGTTCCCAGAACTTAAAATCGCAATCGGACACTTCGGTATGGTTACTCGCGATGGATGGCTTGAACAAATCAAACTTGCAACGAATAAAAATGTTTTCATTGAAAGTGGTGGAATAACTTGGCTTTTCAATAGTGAGTTTTACCCATACCCATCTGCAATCAAAGCAATAAATGAAGCCGCAAACCTTGTGGGCTACAATAAGATTATGTGGGGTAGCGACTATCCAAGAACAATGACTGCAATTACTTATAAAATGAGTCTTGATTTCATAGAAAAATCAACAGAAATCGCCGAAGAAAACAAAAAACTCATTCTCGGCGAAAATGCAAGAAAATTCTATGGATTCAAAGACCTACCAATTCCGCAAAAAATCAAAAATATAGTCGAAGACTAAAAATAACACCCGTTGGATTGAGTTCCAATGGGTGTTATTTTTATAAACCGTGCACATAGACGAAATAGTTCTCGTCTCTCAAAAACTCAATACAACGAATAAAACCCACACATCAAAAAGATGTATGGGTTTCATTGGCGCAGAAGGAGAGACTCGAACTCTCGCACCGGTTTCCCGGCCTACGCCCT
>CALCBQ010000005.1 GCA_937897215.1 uncultured Clostridia bacterium
CTCTCCCTCCGTCATTTTCTTACGAAAATGCCACCTCCCTCGTCAGAGGGAGGCGCGTTTGATTATATCTTTATTTTTTTACTTTTGCATTTATTTTAGCAGCAGCAATCATAGTCCTTGCGCTGACAACCGCAATCGTTGTTGCAACCACAGCCACCGTTGTTATTATCAGAGAGAAGAATTAAGATGATGATAATAATCAACCAAGTGTTGTTACCGAAGAAGTTACACATTTATTATTTCCTCCTTCCAAGAAGTAATTACATTACATATTATGGAATTTGGAAAATTGTGTTACATTCTTAATGCGTAATGCTGAATTCGTAATGCGTAATTGTTATATTAGTTGGTTTGTGCTTTAATTACGAATTGCGAATTTCGAATTACGAATTTAGCATCACTTAAGTGATGCGAGAAGTCCACCCTTAGAAATAATATTCTGAATAAATTCTGGGAATGGTTGTGCCTTGTAGCTTGTGCCTTTTGTAAGGTTTGTGATAACACCACTGTCAAAGTCAACGCTTACTTCGTCGCCGTTTTCAATTGCATCACAAGCTTCAGGGCATTCAAGAATTGGAAGACCAATGTTAAGCGAATTTCTGTAAAAAATTCTTGCGAATGTCTTTGCAATAACACAAGAAACACCTGCCGCCTTAATAGCAATAGGAGCGTGCTCACGAGATGAGCCACAACCGAAATTAACCCCTGCAACTATAATGTCGCCATCTTTAACTTTGTTTATAAATTCTTTGTCGATATCTTCCATACAATGACTTGCCAACTCTTTGTGGTCAGCAGTATTCAAATATCTTGCAGGAATAATAACGTCTGTATCAACATGGTCGCCGTATTTATGTACAAAACCTTGAATTTTCATATTAGAGTACCTCCTCTGGAGTGCAGATATAACCTGCGATTGCACTTGCAGCCGCAACATAAGGGCTTGCAAGGTAAACTTCACTTGTTGGGTGTCCCATTCTGCCTACAAAGTTACGGTTTGTAGTAGAGATTGCCTTTTCTTCAGCAGCCAAAATACCCATATGACCACCAAGACAAGGTCCACAAGTTGGTGTTGAGAATACTGCACCTGCTTCTACAAAAATTTCTGCAAGACCTTCTCTTACACATTGAAGATATACATTCTGTGTTGCAGGAATAACAATGCAACGAACATTCTCGTTGACCTTTTTGCCCTTAAGCACTTCAGCAGCAGCGCGCATATCTTCAATTCTACCGTTTGTGCAAGAGCCGATAACTGATTGGTCAACATAAATCTTGTCGAATTCCCCAACAATGTGAGCATTTTCAGGAAGATGAGGGAATGCAACTGTTGATTTAAGTTCGCCTAAATCAATGTTGATAACTTCGTCATACTCTGCATCAGCATCTGCTTCAAAGATTACAGGAGTACGGTCTGTTCTGCCTTTCATATATTCAAGAGTTTTTTCATCAACAGGGAAAATACCATTTTTAGCGCCACATTCAATAGCCATATTTGCAATACAGAAACGGTCATCCATTGAAAGATTTGCAATTCCGTCGCCACAGAATTCAAGTGAACGATATAAAGCACCGTCAACACCGATTTTACCGATTAAGTGAAGAATTAAATCCTTACCACTAACCCATTTGTTAAACTTACCTGTAACATTAACCTTGATTGCAGATGGAACTTTGAACCAAGCCATACCTGAAATCATACCTGCAGCCATATCAGTTGAGCCAACACCTGTTGAGAATGCGCCCAAAGCACCGTATGTGCAAGTGTGTGAGTCAGCACCGATAACCGTGT
>CALCBQ010000006.1 GCA_937897215.1 uncultured Clostridia bacterium
CTTTATCATCAGTTTTATCAATAATTTTATGCTTTACTATGATATGCATACAATTATTTGTTAAGCATAATTTAGGATTAATTTTCACTTCATTAGCTATAAGCATATTACCTGCTGGATTTATGTATACCATTGTTACTGAAGATATTGACAAACTTGGAACAGGCGTACCCCAAGACAAGAAAACAAAAATTGAGCGTTATATTTTTGCACTTGTGTTTGGGGTAGTGGGAATCTCACTGTTTTTTACGTCAGAAATTTTTACATATTATCAACCAATTGACTATGTTGTTAATGATGTTGATACAGATGTCAACGAAATCAGAAATAAACTTGTTAATTTAGGTCTTCCTGAAAATGTTGCAAATGAACTTCCCGAAAGTGAAATTGTAAAATATAAAAACGCAACTGAATTACAAGTGGATTCATTGCCTGAAGACACTTATTCAGAATCTTATTACACTTCATATAATTTCACACTTCATAAAGACGATAATTCCTACGTTGTTAGAACATTAATGGTTATAGAAAAATTTGAAGATTTTGAAGAGAAACACTACACAGAACTTTTTGTTGATTGTTACAAATATAACTCAAGTGATGTTTTCTGCAAATTTCTATGCGATTATGATAATACAACAAAAGAGATAGCACCTATTAAATGCGCCCCCATTGAAGATGAGGATTCTAAGGACTTACATTATGTTTTTCCTAATACAAGAAATGCTAAAAATCATCGTGCATATATCAGTATGACTGTTACATTGACACCAATGACTGATGATGAAAATTATTTTTACAAACATAAATATGCACAAAATCGCTTAGCCGATATCAATGACCCATATAGTAAATATTGGACAAGAGGTGATGACCGGTTCTCAAGTAAAATTGTCAACCCATATTACATTGAAACTGAAGATAATAACAACATAGGATTCGGAGCTTTATTTGAAATTTTAGAAAATCTTCCCGAAGACGAAAGTCTTAATTTATCTGAATTAGAAAGTACTATGGAAGAAGCATTGGGACAAGATGTAAATTCAGAATTACTCGAAAATCTAGTAAATCAAATAACAGATGAGGTTTCTAACCCATAAAATTTTATTTTACGCTTGATTTTAATTGTAAAATAGTGTAACATATATTGTATATTGACATTGGAGGTTTTACAATGAAAGAGGAATCAAGAAAGTATGTCCAAGAAGCTTGGGACATAGTTAAAGATGCCGAAAATATGGGTTCTCGTCTCCCCGGCTCTGAAGGCGAAAGAAAATATGCTGATTACATGGGCAAAAAGCTTGAAGAAATTGGCATTAAAGCAAAGAAAGAGGAATTCGCAGTTTCTCCACGTTCAAGCATCGGTGGTCTTCCATATGCTGGCTGGGTTGGTATCATCTTAAGTGCGCTTACATATTTTGCACTTGACAATTTCCATGTTTGGTTTGCAATGGCATTCATAGGTATTGCTATGGTAATTTGGCTTGTATGTAGTTGTTTCCTTTACAAACCATGGTTTGATATGTTCTTTAAGCAGAAAATTTCACAGAACGTTTACGGCGAATTAGTACCTGAAGACGGCAAATATGATTATACAATCATTCTTTCAGGTCATACTGATACTAGCTGGAACTGGAAACATTCAGAAAATGCATCTAAATATCCTGAAAACCCTGTTTACGGACTCATCACAACATATGGTAAAGTTGGTTTTGGTGCAGTTTGCGTATTCTTTATGATTGGCGTATCAGTTGCTATGGCAGTTATTTATGCAGGTCTTATGTTTAATGCAGAATGGGCTATTGAAGCTGCAGCATCTGACTCATTAAACCTTTTCGCAATGTTATTGAACTTTATCCCTGTAATTACTGCAATCGGTAGTGCTTTCGTTGTTATGTGGAATGATGGCGATGAAGAAATGGCATCTAAAGGTGCTATGGACAATGCTACAGGTTGTGCTCTCAGCTACGCAGTAATCAAATACTTTAAAGAGAATCCTGACAAGATGCCTAAAAACTGCCGTATTGTTGATTGCAATTGCGGTGCAGAAGAAGCAGGTCTTCGCGGCTCAATGGCATTTGTACACAAGCACAGAAATGACGATTTAACAGAAAATGCTTGGAACATCAACATCGACTCTGTTGCAGATAAAGATTACTTTGAAGTTGTTATTAAAGACGACTGGCAGGGTTGCAGATTTGACACAGACCTTGAAAAGATGTTCAAAGACACATTCGACGAAATGGGTATTGAAAGCAAGACAAACGGTTGTATTCATAACCCAGTTGGCGGTTGCGACAGTACTCCAATGACTCGTGGCGGTATTAAATCTGTTACATTTGCAGCACAGAATCCAATGCTTACTTGGTATTACCACACATTCCACGACAGAGCAGAAAGATTTGAAATGGAACCTACTGTTGGTCAAGGCTTTGATGTTGTACTCAGCGTTATTGATAAAATCGCTAAATTCCAAGAAGAAAACGGTTACAACGGTCCACAGAAGAAATAATTACATTAAATTAACGGTATGGCTTTTGTCATACCGTTTTTAATTGACACTTTTCTTTCTTTATGGTAAATTTATTACATAATAATTTATTTTTCGGTGATAAAATGAAACGATTTTTCAAAATTATATCTCCCCTGCTTATAATTGCAATTTTGCTGTCTTCTTGTACATTTGGCAACAGTGAAAAATCATTGGAACAAATTAAAAGTTATCTTTCCAACAACGAATATAACGCTTGTTATCAATTGGTAAAAGAAATGGAAGTTGAAGAAAAACAAGCAATCAACAAAGATGTTTGCGACTCTATAATCAACAAATTTATTGAATTAAGAAGCAAAACAAAAATCAATGAAACAAATTTCTATGATTTATCACTAATTGATACATCATTTGCAGAAAGTTGTCAGAAACTATGGAATATCATAAGTGAGTTTACAATTGATGATAATTATGAGTTGTATTACGAGTGTATCAACCTTCGTTACTATTCAGAAATGATTGATTATACACGTTATTGCGATATATACACTCTATTAAAAACCGTTAATGACTCAGATTATCTTAATCAGTTAAGTACTGCTTTATACGATTATGAATCAAAGGGAAACAACTCTACTCTTAAGTTGCTTTTTGATGAAATCGGCACTATTAATTTTAACAATTTTGACCCTCAACAATATCTTGTCTCAGATTTCAGAAATGCACACAACAAAATTATTTCTGCTACAAATGAACTTGCCGATGGTTTTAGTGCAAATGATTCTGCAACAGTTGCTTCTGCAATAAACACCCTGCATAATGCCCTAGAAGAAATTCTTTATATTACTGACACCGTAATGGTTGTAAATACAATGCAGAAAACTATATATGATAAACTTTCAAGCGAAAATCTATACACTCCTTTTGAAAATGAAATTAACATTACAAAACGAGAATACACGTCAGGAATGCAATTTTCACTCGAGGTAATTTTCGGCGGTAAACAAGAATCAGAAAGCAATGAAAATGTTGAATCAACTACATCAAAAAAAGATAATGTAATATCATTAGAAGAAGCAATTGACATTGCAACAACTGCGATTAACAATACAAAAGTACATACCGATAAACTTGAAGTTACATTAACACAAACAAGAAACATTAAACTTACCGCGTTTGAAACCGATTCTTCTATTGCTGATGCAGAAAATATGATTCGCTCTGAACTGAACAATTCTATTAGCAAATCAAATGGTACCGGTAAAAAGACTACATCCTTCGCAAACGGAGTTAGTGGAAATACAACATTAAATAATTACATACCACCTACAAATACAAAGGCGTCAATTAACAAAGATAGCGTTAAAGATTACACTTGTACAAAAGGTAGTGGCGGTTACATTATAAAGTTCACACTCAATCCGGAACTTATTAAATCAGGTAAAAAATCTGACGGAATTGGATTGATTGTGAACACATTTGAATTTGACAACAGTAGTGCCGTAAAAGATTTTGATACATCATATTCAGAAACGGAAATAACAATTATTGTTAACAACAATAAAAAACTTATTGAATTCGAATATGAACTCAACGGTATTAGTAATTGTGTTTTTGATGAAAAAAACACTTCATTTGAGTACAAAGCACAATTTACATTCAACAACAAATACCTTTACGAATTCAAATACTCATAATTATTCAAAAAACGTTAATATTTGTCTAAAAAAATGTTGACTTATAGCGCATTTTAGTGTATTATTGTTTACAATATTTTTATAAATATAAAGTGGATTTGACCTAAAAATCCACAAAATTTTAAGGAGGAATTTTCCTATGAAAAACTTGAAAAAAGTTCTTGCCGTAGTTATGGCAGTTGCTCTTATCGCAACTTGCTTTGCAGCTTGCGGCGGAAACGAAAAACCAAACACAGATGCAACTCTCAAAATCGGTGTTACAGGTCCTCTTACAGGCGACTATGCTCAGTACGGTCTTGCTGTTAAGTATGGTGCTGAACTTGCAGCTGCTGAAATCAACGCTGCTGGTGGTATCAACGGCATGAAGATTGAAATTCTCGCTGAAGATGACGTTGCTGCTCCAGAAGGTGCTCAGAATGGTTACAACGCTCTTATCGATGATGGTATGAAACTTTCACTCGGTAGTGTTACATCAGGCGCTTGTGCTGCTTTCCTTGGCGAAGGTAAGAAAGACAATATGTTTA
>CALCBQ010000007.1 GCA_937897215.1 uncultured Clostridia bacterium
ATTCATTAAGACCTGTCCATTTCATACAGACTACTCCTATTTTATAAAAATTATCTTATAAATTATACAATTATAAAGGAAATATGTCAATAAAAACTCTTGTTTTACAACAGATTTTCATTTATAATGAAATCAGTATTATGTGGGGAGTGAAAATTTTGAGCATAAAGATGCGTTCGAATATTATTTTAATTATTACGGTTGTTATCACTATACTTGCAGTTGCATCTCCGTTCATAGCAGGCAGTATCAATCATACAAATTCGGGAACACCTGATATTTTAAACGGTAAAGCCGATTTCAGAAATGCAAATTCAAATCACACCCTTTATCTTATGGGCGAATGGGAGTATTACAACAACACTCATATTATAAGCAACCGTGAAAATGTTACCTCTGTAATCACTGAAATTCCCACTCCGATTGTCGAACCGATTACTTCTCTATCTAAGGCAGACGGATTTATTGCATCTTACAAAATTACAGTAACAAATCTCGATTATCAGAATGCCATTGTTTATGTGCCTCATTTTGCAGGTACTTACAGCGTATTTGTTAATGGAGTCAAGGTAACACAAAGCGGTACTTATGTTGACCAGAAAGCGTATGCAAACCTTGACCTTATTGCGGGCGGAATCAATTTCAGCCCCGAAAATACATATGAAATTGTTATTGAAGTTACCTGCAATATGATGACTTCACTTTATATGACTCCTGTAATTTCCGATATTGATTATGTGATGACATTTGCAAAAATCGCACAAACTTTCCGTTCGTTCCTTGTGGGAGTTGTGCTTTTCTGCGGACTTTTCATATTCTCATATTCCGCTAAAAAATCTTTCATTTTAAGTTCTAAATGGTTGCCTGTACTCTGTGTTTGTGTGGCAATCAGAATGATGATTTCAACAGAAGGTTACTCCGTTTTCTCATTCCTTTTCCCATACATAAACTATGAAAGTATGACACTTATAATCTGCGTTTCAACTTTCATTATTAAACTTGTTGCATTACTGTTCTATTCTGAAACACTCGACCTTAAAATCAACAAGAATGTTATTGCAGTTTTCTGTTTTGTGTTCTTATCCCTTTCACTGGTAGCAGCAGTGCTTCCTTACATTATTTTCAGCCCTTATTATTACATAATAATTCAGGCGTCTACTATTCCGCTGGACATTATTATTCTCAGTAACATTTGTAACTGTGTTGTTAGAAAAGTGCCTTATGCAAAGCTTTATCTTACGGGTTACATAACTATTCTTATAGGCACACTCGTTGACTGCTTCTATACAAATGGCGTTATCAACTTTATGTCAAGTCAGTTTATGCCTATTTGCTTTACAATCTTTATTATTACCTTTGTTGTAATATATTTTGAAAAAATTTCAAGGATTTTCAATACTGCACTTAAAACTGCAGAAATCGAAAAAGAGCTTGAAATCGCAAATACATCTCTTATGATTTCACAAATTCAACCGCATTTCCTTTACAATGCGCTTAACACTATAAAGTATCTCATTAAACGCGACCCGAAATCTGCAGAAAAAGCCGTTATTTCATTCTCACGCTATTTACGCGGAAATATGGATTCTATTACAAAAAAAGAACCAATTCCTTTTGCAGAAGAATTGGAGCATACAAAAAATTACTGTGATATTGAGTTGTTACGCTTTGGCGACAAGTTAAGCATCGTTTATGACACACCAGTTAATAACTTTTCACTCCCTGCACTTTCAGTTCAACCGATTGTTGAGAATGCTATCAAACACGGTGTTACCAAAAAGCCAGAAGGTGGTACGGTTACAGTTACAACAAGCGAAGATGAACATAATTATTTAATTAAAGTTCAAGACGATGGTGTTGGATTTGATGTAGATAACCCTGACCTTACACCAAGTGATACTCACGCTCATATTGGTATTAACAATGTTCGTGAGCGACTTGAAAATATGGTAAATGCCACATTCACTATTGAAAGTCAGATTGATATAGGCACTTGCGTTACGATTAAAATACCTAAAAAGGAGCCCGATATAAATGAAAATAATGATAGTTGATGACGAAAAAATTGCATCAGAAGAACTTTATGATATATGTCTTTCTCATCCAAAAGTTAAAGAAGCAAATGTATTCAACAACCCTGCAGAAGCACTTTTCTTTATAAGTGAAAATCAAGATATTGACATTGCATTTCTTGACATTGAAATGCCAGTTATGACAGGTCTTGAGCTTGCAAAGAAAATCAATGAAATAAACAACTCAACTAAAATTGTTTTTGTTACGGGATTCAAAGAATACGCTTATGATGCATTCAAAGTGAACGCTATCGGCTACATTCTTAAACCGTATGACGACGATACTGTTTTTCAAGAAATTGAAAAGGCAGATGCTTTCAAAAATGTAGTGTCGTCTAATGAAATTACAATTAAAACATTTGGGTATTTTGATATTTTTGTAAACCATAAGCCTGTATATTTTTCAAGTGCCAAAGCAAAAGAATTTATGGCTTTACTTGTTGACCGTCAAGGCAGTTCAGTAAGCACAGAGCAAGCAGTTGCAGTACTCTGGCCCGACAGAAATTATGACGATAGTGTGCAGTCATTATTCCGTAAAGTACTTCGCAGTTTGCGAAACTCATTATCTGACGCGGGTATTCTTGACATTTTGATTGACGAAAGAAATCAGCGTAGTATTGACACAACAAAATTCAAGTGTGATTATTACAAATTCATTCAGAATCCCCAAGAAAACCTTGAGTCATTCCACGGAGAATATATGACAGGTTACGCTTTTGCAAAACCTACAGAACAAAAAATCAAGAATAAGTTTTATGAAATTAAAGGCGTAAATTGAGTGCATAATGCAAAATGCAAAGTGCAAAATGATATGACAAAACCCCATTTTCAAATGAGAATGGGGTTTTGTGTTTAATTACATATTTTTGAGCAGATTTTTTCGTTAGACCGCTCAACAATAAATTGAATTATTTTTTTGCAAGACAATCTAACATATATTTCTTTTTGAGTAGATTTTTCGTTAGACAAGGCGTGGCATCGAAGGAATATACCGATATTTCGAGATGGCACAACGCAGTATCACGGAAAATATGCCAAAAAGATTAGAACAAGCCGTCGATTTTGCCGTCTGCATCTACATCAATCTTGTATGCAGCAGGTACTTTTGGAAGACCCGGCATTGTCATAATGTCACCTGTAAGACAAACTATAAAGCCTGCACCTGCACTGAGTTTTACTTCGCGCACAGTCATTGTAAAGTTTTCAGGTTTACCAAGTTTTGTTGGGTCATCTGAAAGTGAATACTGTGTTTTTGCAACACATACAGGGAGTTTATCTTGACCAAGTGCTTCAATATCTTTAATTGCTTTTTCTGCAGCTGCTGTGAAGATTACACCGTCTGCACGGTAAATTTCTTTTGCGATTGTATTAAGTTTTTCTTTGATTGAGAGTTTTTCGTCATAAAGTGGATGGAAGTCTGCTTTGCCTTCGTCGATAACAGCACAAACCTTTTCTGCAAGGTCCATACCACCCTCGCCACCTTTTGCGAATACTTCAGCCAATGAAACAGGCACTTTCATTTCTTCACAGAATTCTTTAATATAAGCAATTTCTGCATCTGTATCTGTATGGAATTTATTGATTGCAACAACTACAGGCACCTTGTATTTTCTCATATTTTCGATATGAGTTTTAAGGTTTACAATACCTTTTTTGAGTGCTTCTACATTTTCTTCTTGTAAATCTGCACGAGCCACGCCACCGTTATATTTAAGAGCACGAATTGTAGCAACAACTACGATACATTCAGGTTTAAGACCTGCATAACGGCACTTGATATCAAGGAATTTTTCAGCACCAAGGTCAGCACCGAAGCCTGCCTCTGTAATACAGTAATCTGCAAGTTTAAGAGCAAGTTTTGTAGCAGTAACAGAGTTGCAGCCGTGAGCAATATTTGCGAATGGTCCACCGTGCATAATTGCAGGTGTATTTTCAAGTGTCTGCACAAGGTTTGGCTTGATTGCATCTTTAAGAAGTGCTGCCATTGAGCCAACTGCATTAAGGTCGCGTGCGTAAACAGGCTCGTTATCAAGAGTGTAAGCAACAAGAATGTTGCCAAGGCGTGTTTTTAAATCTTCAATGTCAGTTGCAAGGCAAAGAATAGCCATAATTTCACTTGCAACTGTAATCATAAATCCGTCTTCACGAGGCACTCCGTTTACCTTACCACCAAGGCCTACGATAACATTACGAAGTGCACGGTCATTCATATCAAGACAACGCTTGAAGAGAATTCTTCTTTGGTCAATTTTAAGGTCGTTACCCTGCTGCATATGGTTATCGATAATAGCACAAAGAAGGTTATTTGCAGCAGTAATAGCGTGCATATCGCCTGTAAAGTGCAAGTTAATGTCTTCCATAGGAATAACCTGTGAATATCCACCACCTGCAGCGCCACCTTTAACACCGAAAACAGGTCCCATTGATGGCTCACGAAGTGCGATACAAGCGTTTTTGCCGATTTTGTTCATTGCCTGACCAAGACCAACTGTAATAGTTGTTTTGCCCTCGCCTGCAGGAGTAGGGTTAATAGCAGTAACAAGAATAAGTTTTCCGTTTTCTCTGTCTGCATATTTTTTGTTAAGAGAAAGTGGAAGTTTTGCCTTGTACTTGCCATACATTTCAAGGTCATCGGCATCAATGTTAAGCTTTTTTGCAAATTCTGTGGTTGGTAAGCAAGGTGTTTGTTGTGCGATTTGAATGTCTGAAAGCATAATAATTTCCCTCCTGAATTTATTTCAGTAATTTGTTTAACTTATTCATTGTTTCCTTTGTTGGTGTATCCATATTTCCGAAAGGAAACTCTATTTTCATACTGTCATATTTTGTCTGACAGATTTTTTTGAATGGTAAAAGTTCAACTTTATCAATACAAGGGTGTTTTTGCACTATTTCATTGAGTTTTTCAATGTTTTCTTCACTATCGTTAATTGTTGGAATAATTACTTGTCTTATTGTTGTTGAAATTTTGTTTTCGTTAAGATACTCTAAAAATTCCAACGGTTTTTCTAAACTGCAACCAACATTTTCAAAATAATCTGCGTCATTTGTATATTTTATATCAAGCAACACTCGGTCGGTTTCTGTGAGTAACTTTTTGATACTATCATTGAGAATACTGCCTGATGTATCAAGACAAGTATTTATACCGTTTTCGTGGCAGAGTTTAAATACTTCGTAACAGAAATCTGCCTGTAAAATTGGTTCGCCACCTGAAATGGTTATACCACCTTTATCGCCGAAATATTCTTTGTATTTCTTTACTTTTTCAACGATTTCTTCGGCTGTAAACTGTTTTTCGCTTTTCATATCCCAAGTATCAGGGTTATGGCAACATTTACAGCGAAGATTACACCCTTGAAGAAACACTACAAAGCGAAGTCCAGGACCATCAACTGTGCCAAGGGATTGTATTGAGTGAACTTGTCCAACAATACTCATAATTACATTGCCTCGTGGAATGTACGACTGATTACTTCTCTTTGTTGTGCTTTTGAAAGTTTATTGAAGTTTACTGCATAACCTGAAACACGAATTGTAAGGTTAGGGTATTTTTCAGGATTCTCATAAGCATCCATAAGTGTTTCTCTATTAAGCACATTTACGTTAATATGATGTGCCATTTTAGAAAAATAACCGTCAAGAATTGCAACAAGGTTTTCAACGCGTTCATCTTCATCTTTGCCTAATGCTTCAGGTGTGATTGAGAATGTATTTGAAATACCGTCGCGACAATCGTCATAGCTTAATTTTGCAACAGAGTTAAGAGATGCAAGCGCACCGTTTTCTTCACGGTTGTGCATTGGGTTAGCACCAGGTGCAAATGGTTCGGCATTCTTTCTGCCGTCAGGTGTAGCACCTGTGTTTTTACCATACATAACATTTGATGTAATTGTAAGCACTGAAAGTGTGTGAACTGCATTTCTGTAAGTAGGTGTTTGACGAAGTGCAGTAATTACACGGTGTGTCATATCTTTTGCAATAAGGTCAACACGGTCATCGTCATTACCAAATTTAGGGAAGTTACCTGTTGTTTTGAAGTCTGTAATAAATCCTTCGTCATCTTTTAATGGTTTTACATCTGCAAATTTAATAGCACTTAATGAGTCTGCAACAACTGAAAGACCTGCAATACCGAATGCCATAAATCGTTCAACGTCAGTATCGTGAAGTGCCATCTGAATTTTTTCGTAAGCGTATTTATCGTGCATATAATGGATTACGTTCATTGTATTTACGTAAAGATGGCTTAACCACTCAATATAAATCTGGAAGCGTTCCATAACGCTGTCAAAATCAAGAGTTTCTAAAACTGTCATTTGTGGACCAATGTGCATTTTACTTGTTGTGTCATAACCGCCGTTAATTGCAATAAGCAAAAGTTTTGCAAGGTTGCAACGAGCACCGAAGAACTGCATCTGTTTACCGATTTTCATTGCAGATACGCAACAAGCAATAGCGTAATCATCGCCATAGATTGGGCGCATAACATCGTCATTTTCATACTGAATTGAGTCAGTATCTGCTGAAACCTTTGCACAGAATTTTTTGAAGTTTTCGGGAAGCTGGGTTGACCACAAAATTGTAAGGTTTGGTTCAGGCGATGAGCCAAGAGTATAAAGAGTGTTAAGCATACGGAAGCTATTCTTTGTAACAAGAGTTCTGCCGTCTTCGCCCATACCGCCAACTGCTTCGGTAATCCACATAGGGTCGCCACCGAAAAGCTCGTTATATTCAGGTGTGCGAAGATGTCTTGCAATACGGAGTTTCATAACGAAATCATCCATAAGTTCTTGTGCACCTGACTCTGTAAGAATACCTCTTGCAAGGTCGCGTTCAATATAAATATCAAAGAAAGTACTTACACGGCCTAAAGACATAGCCGCACCATTCTGCTCCTTAATTGCAGCAAGATAAGCAAAATATGTCCATTGAATTGCTTCACGAGCATTACTTGCAGGGCCGCTGATATCGTAGCCATACATAGCAGCCATTTCTTTAAGGTAACCTAAGAATGTAATCTGCTGATAAAGTTCTTCAAATGTGCGAATATCATCTGTTTTGAAGTTACCTGTTGCACGAGCTGCTTTATCTTTTTTCTTTTCTTCAATAAGACGGTCAACACCATAAAGAGCAACACGACGATAGTCGCCGATAATTCTGCCGCGACCATAAGCATCGGGAAGTCCTGTAATTACATGGCACCTTCTTGCCTGACGCATTTCATCAGTATATGCACGGAAAACACCATCATTATGAGTTGTTCTGAATTTGAATTCTTCTTCAACTTTATCGCTTAACTTGTAGCCGTATGCCTCACACGCCTGACGCACCATTCTCATACCACCGAATGGGTTTACACCACGCTTTAATGGGCG
>CALCBQ010000008.1 GCA_937897215.1 uncultured Clostridia bacterium
ACCGTGGCCGAATACCTTTGCGGGAAGAACTTCCATTGTTGTATCATCAAGGTTTGCTTTTACGTAGTGAGTTTTGATGCCTGCTGCGTTAACTTTTTCAAAGAAATAAATTGACATACGAAGGTTAACATCACCAACACCGTCAATTGTAAGACCTACTGAATTTTCGCCTGGGTCAAATACGCCATCTTTACCTGTGCAATCATCCTTAAATTTAAGAAGGCAATTGCCGTTATCAAGTTTAAATACGTCTTTTGTTTTACCTGTGTAAAGTTTTTCCATAGTTGTTTACTCCTTTATAATGAATATAAGTTTTTATGAATTTAATTTAGACATTACTTCAGCGTCTTTTTTAAGAACAACTTCAGCAGCGTCTTTTCTCATTTTATCAAGTTTTTCTGCAAGCTCCTTATCTTCAACTGCAATAATCTGTGCTGCAAGTAACGCTGCATTAGCACCACCGTTGATTGCAACTGTTGCAACAGGAATACCTGATGGCATTTGAACTGTTGAAAGAAGGGCATCCATACCGTCAAGATAAGTAGATGCGCAAGGGATACCAATTACAGGAAGTGTTGTATTTGCTGCAACTGCACCTGCAAGATGAGCAGCCATACCAGCAGCTGCAATAATTGCGCCATAGCCATTTGCTCTTGCATTAACTGAAAAGTCGCGAGCTTGTTCAGGTGTTCTGTGTGCAGAATAGATGTTCACTGTATAAGGAATATCTAAATTATCAAGAACTGCAGTTGCTTTTTTTATGATAGGAAGGTCGCTATCGCTTCCCATTACAATACCAACTTTTTTCATAAATACCTCCAAAAAAATATAAATGGACAGTCCTACCCTGTTTTTACAAGAAGAACTGCCCAGACGGTCGGCTAAATAATCCCGTGCTCCTCTGTGGTGCTCCACTTGATTCCGTCAGTTACACGGTTATATTAATATTTAACAGAAATATTATAATATATTTTGCTATTTAATGTCAATTAAAGTAGAAAAATCGTATGACAAAAATTCAACGAAAAAAGCCGTGATTTTTGTACAATTTTTATTTAGCTTTACTTTCACAATAAAGGCAACGATAAACTCTGTTTTCCTTATCTTTTAAAGTGAATATATGTGGTAATTCTTGCTCGACAGTTGTGATACAACGAGGATTTTTACATTTGATTACATTCTCAATTCTTTCAGGAATATCAATGTTATGTCTTTTTGCAAGTTTACCGTCTTTGATAATATTAACAGTAACACCGGGGTCAAGATAACCAAGTGCGTCCATATTGATATCAATTACCCTGTCAATCTTGATAATGTCTTTTCTACCCATTTTAACGCTTTCAGCATTTTTAATAAGAGCAACCTGACAATCAAGTTCATCTAGTCCTAAAAAATTGTAGAGTGTCATTCCAAGGCCGGCAGTAATGTGGTCAATAACGATTCCGTCTTTAATTTGTCCGATAATCATTTATTTTACCTCCAACAATTTCATAATAAGAGCCATTCTGATAAATTTACCATTGTTAACTTGTCTGAAATAACATGCTCTTGGGTCTTTATCAACTGCAACAGAAATTTCATTTACACGAGGAAGAGGATGCATAATAGATAAATCTTTTTTTGCTGTTTCTAACTTCTGTGGTGTAAGAATATAACTATCTTTAAGTCGAATATAATCCTGCTCATTAAAGAAACGTTCACGCTGAACTCTTGTCATATAAAGAATATCGAGTTCAGGCATAGCATCTTCAAGGGATGTGGTTTCAACATATTCAAGATTTTTTGCTTCGAGCACAGTTTGTTTAATATATTCGGGAACTTTAAGCTCATCTGGAGAAATAAGAACAAATTTAACATTACTGTATCTTGACATTGCACCAATAAGTGAATGTACAGTTCTACCAAACTTTAAGTCGCCACAAAAACCAATAGTAAGATTATCAAATCTACCTTTTTCACGCTGGATTGTGAGCAAATCAGTGAGAGTTTGTGTAGGATGATTATGACCACCGTCGCCAGCATTAATTACGGGAATATCTGTGTTCATTGAAGCTACCATTGGCGCACCCTCTTTTGGATGTCGCATAGCAATTATATCTGCATAATAACCTACAGTTTTAATTGTATCAGCAACACTTTCGCCTTTAGCAGATGATGAACTTTGTGCTTCAGAGAAACCAAGCACATTACCGCCAAGATTAAACATAGCAGATTCAAAACTAAGTCGAGTTCTTGTTGATGGCTCAAAGAAAAGTGTAGCGAGAATTTTTCCTTTACACTTTTCACTGTATTTTGTGGGATTGTCAATTATGTCATTAGCAACAGCAATTAGTTCATCAATCTCATTAACTGAAAGCTCTTGAATATCAATAAGACTTCTCATAAATATCTCCCTTATTATTTAGCACCATTAACTTCAAGGTACTTTTTAATTCTTTCAACGTTTTCACGATTAGCTTCATCTTCTTCAAGATATTCAATAATGTCATAAACGTCAACTACTGAATATACCGGGAAGCCAAATTGTTCTTCAATTTCTTGCATAGCACCTTTTTCAGACTGACCCTTTTCTTTACGGTCAACCATAATGAATGTAGCAATAACTTTTGTGCCTTCAAGATGTTTAAGAATATCCATTGATTCACGGATTGCTGTACCTGCAGTAATTACATCTTCAATAATAACGATTTCTTCGCCTGCTTCTGGAATATAACCAACGAATGTACCACCTTCGCCGTGGTCTTTTACTTCTTTACGATTAAAGAAGAATGGAACATTAAGGCCATTCTTTGAAAGTGCAACTGCTGCTGAAATTGATAAAGAAATACCTTTATAAGCTGGACCATAAAGCACAGCCTGTTTCTTGCCAAGTTTATCAAAGTAAGCCTTTGCATAGAATTCGCCCATTTTTGTAATCTGGTCGCCTGTTTTAATCATACCCGCATTAACAAAATAAGGAATTTTACGACCCGATTTTGCAGTAAAATCACCAAATTTAAGAACGCCAGCACTCTCTAAAAACTGTATAAACTCTCTCTTATATGCTTCCATTGTAATATCTCCTTATCCTACAAATTCTGCAACACATCTCTTATATGCTGCAACAGGGTCTGCTGCTGCTGTAATGGGTCTGCCTACAACAATGTAGTCAGAACCTGCTTCTTTTGCTTTTTCAGGTGTCATAACGCGAACCTGGTCGCCAATATCTCCATCCGCAAAACGGATACCAGGTGTAACTGTTACAAAATCTTTGCCACATCTATTGTGAACCTTATCAGCTTCTAGTGGAGAGCAAACAACACCGTCAAGACCTGCAACTTTTGCATTATGAGCATAGTGCATAACAACCTCATCGATTGGCTCTTTTATAAGTAAATCCCTTTCCATAACTTCCTGACTTGTAGAAGTAAGCTGAGTTACAGCAATAAGAATTGGTCTTGTGCCATCAGCTCTTGTAAGACCTTCAAGAGCACCTTCCATCATTGGAATTGCACCACCAGCATGAAGATTAGTCATATCAACATCAAGATTTGAAAGTACAGCCATCGACTTTTTAACTGTATTTGGAATATCGTGAAGTTTAAGGTCGAGGAAAATTTTGTGTCCTCTTGCTTTAATTTCTTTTACGATTGATGGACCTTCTGCATAATAGAGTTCCATACCAATTTTTACGAATGGCTTAACATCTGTGAATTTGTCAAGAAAAGCCATTACATCTGCCTTGCTTGAAAAGTCACAAGCAATAATTACGTCTTTACCCATTGTGTGCTCCTCCTATAATTTCATTTATATCTTTTATATTTAACTTAGCTAATTCATTTGGTAAATCTTCAATAATTGACTTACAAGCATAAGGGTCAACAAGATTTGCAGCACCAACCTGTACTGCAGTTGCACCTGCCATCATAAGTTCAATTACATCTTTTGCGTTTGAAACTCCACCCATACCGATAATTGGGATTTTAACTGCATCATAAACCTGATAAACCATTCTAACTGCAACCGGAAAAATTGCTGAGCCTGAAAAACCACCCATTTTGTTAGCAATTACAGGTTGACGACGTTTAATGTCAATTCTCATACCAAGTAATGTGTTAATTAAACTGATACCATCAGCACCTGCTGATTCTGCAGCTTTTGCAATTGACACAATATCAGTAACATTTGGAGAAAGTTTAATTATAATTGGTTTAGTAGTAACTGCCTTAACTGCTTTTACAACTTTTTCGACTGCAGCGGGCTCTGTACCAAAGCTCATACCGCCATTGTGAACATTAGGGCAAGATACATTTACTTCAATCCATCCAACTTGTTCACAAGCGTTGATTTTTTCACAAGTGTAAGCATATTCTTCAACTGAAAAACCACTAACATTCGCCATAACAGGTTTATTGAAAACTTTTGCAAGTTTAGGCAATTCTTCACTTATAACCTTGTCAACACCTGGATTTTGAAGTCCTACAGAATTAATCATACCAGCATTACATTCTGCAATACGTGGTGTTGGGTTACCAAAACGAGGCTCTTTTGTAGTACCTTTGAATGAAAATGTACCAAGAATGTTTATGTCATAAAGGTCTGCAAATTCATAGCCAAACCCATAAGTACCACTTGCAGGTATAATTGGATTGTCAATTTCAATTCCGAGAAGATTTACTTTTGTGTTTACCATATTATCTCCTCCCTTGTAAGTACAGGACCATCTTTACAGATTCTCTTGTTACCATATTTAGTCTTGCAAGAGCAACCCATACAAGCACCAAAACCACAGCCCATTCTTTCTTCAAAACTGTACTGACCACTTGTTGTAGCAGTTGACTCAATAGCCTTGAACATTGGCATTGGACCACAAGTGTAAAAATATGAGTAGTCAGTATCTTTAAGTGCATCGGTTACAAAACCTTTAATACCATAAGAGCCATCAACAGTTGTTACTTTTACATCAGCACCAAGTTTTTTAAATTCGTCCTCATAGAAGATTTCATCTTTTTTGTTAAAGCCGAGAATAACCGTAACTTTCTTACCTTCTGCTATGAGCTTTTTACAAAGATTATACATTGGTGGTACGCCAACACCACCACCGATAAGTACAGGCTTATCCATTGATTTTGAGCTATCAAAACCATTGCCAAGACCACAAAGAATGTCAAGTTTTGTACCAACATTCAACTTGCTCATAACCTCCGTACCTTCGCCAACAACCTTATAAATGATTGTAATTGTAGTATCGTTATAATCACAAATTGAAATTGGTCTGCGAAGATAGAAACCATCAAGTTTAATATTAATAAACTGACCAGGTGCAGTGATTGAAGAAGTGTCACCAACAAGCACCATTTCAAAAATACTGTCAGTCAGTTTTTTATTGGATTTAATTTCATAAAAACCCTGATACATTATTTATCCTCCCATACAACTTTACCGTTGCACATTGTCATTTTACACTTACCGTAAACTTCCATTCCTTCAAACGGAGTACTCTTGCCCATTGATAAGAAATCGTTAGGATTTACGGTGTATTTATAATTCAAATCAAAAACAGTTAAATCTGCTTTATTGCCAACTTTGATTTCACTTCCAATGTTAAATCTTTTGTTAGCATTTGTTGAAAGTAGTTCAACAAGTTTTTCAAGAGATATTATATTTGTCTTAATAAAGTGTGTAAACATAACTGGGAATGCAGTTTCAATGCCTACAACACCCATATTACTCTTTTCAAGACCTTTACCCTTTTCTTCAGCACTATGTGGTGCGTGGTCGGTTGCAATCATATCAATTGTGCCATCAAGAACACCTTGAATTAAAGCCTCTTTATCGCTTTCATCACGAAGTGGCGGATTCATTTTAAATCTACCATGCTCTTGCAAGTCTTTATCACAAAGAACAAGATAATGAGGACCTGTTTCACAAGTAATATTAACACCATCTTTTTTTGCTTGTTTTATAAGTTCAACACTTTCTTTTGTTGATATATGGCAAACATGATATGCACAACCGGTTTGTTTTGCAAGTTCAATATCGCGTTCAATCTGTTTCCATTCACTTTCAGAGCAAATACCCTTATGACCGTGCTTTTCAGCATACTTGCCTTTGTGTATATAACCACCATTAAGCAAGTCGTTTACTTCACAATGAGCCACAATCATTTTGTTATGCTCTTTTGCTATCTTCATAGCATTAAGCATCATTTCATCACTTTGAACACCTCTGCCGTCATCAGAATAAGCAATACACATATCTTTCATTTCAACTAAATCAGAAAGTTTCTCGCCCATTTGACCAACAGTAATTGATGCATAAGGATAAACATTTATTACAGCGTCTTTTTTGATAATATCGATTTGTTCTTGTAAGTGTTCTACTGAATCTGGAACTGGGTTTAAGTTAGGCATTGAACAAACAGATGTATAGCCACCCCTTGCACTTGCCATTGTGCCTGTTTTAATTGTCTCTTTATAAGAAAAACCCGGCTCACGCAGATGCACATGCACATCTGTAAAACCGGGAAATACATAACAATCTTCAAAATTATACACAATATCAGCACAATCAGGTGCTAATGAGTCAGAAATTTCGGCAATAATTCCTTGGTTAATCAAAATGTCTTTTTTAGTAAATTGTGAATCATAAAAAACTGTAGCATTTTTAATTAACTGTTTCATTTTATCACCTATCGAAACCAAAATTTCGTTCTTTAAAATAATAACATATTTATATGTTGTATGTCAACAAATTCAAAGCACAATATATGTAAAAAAGTGGAGTATTTCTACCCCACTTTTTGTATGATTTAATAATTTTCTGCTCTTTCCATGAAATATGCCTGTGGATGAGCACATACAGGACAAATTTCAGGTGCTTTTTTGCCAATATGGATATGACCACAGTTTGAGCAAATCCAAACAATGTCATTATCTTTTGAGAACACTACGCCACCGTCGATATTAGCAAGTAATTTCTTGTATCTTTCTTCGTGTTCCTTTTCAATTTTTGCAACCATTTCAAAAAGTGCAGCAATATGGTCAAAGCCTTCTTCTTTTGCAACAACTGCAAATTCAGCGTACATTTCTGTCCACTCATAGTTTTCGCCTTCTGCAGCATCTTTAAGATTTTCAACAGTTGTAGGAATACCACCGTCGTGAAGAAGTTTGAACCAGATTTTTGCATGTTCTTTTTCATTGTTAGCTGTTTCTTCAAAAATCTGTGCTATCTGAACATAGCCATCTTTTTTTGCCTTAGATGCATAATATGTGTATTTGTTTCTTGCCTGAGATTCGCCTGCAAATGCAGTCATAAGATTTGCTTCTGTTCTTGAACCTTTAAGTTCCATTAAAATCACTCCTTAAAAATTTATATTATTATTCTACCATATTTTTCAAAAAATCCAAATACACGTACAAATATTTTTTAGAATATGCTACAATTTATTTGAGGTGTAAATATATGAAATCAATCATTATTGAACCAATAGGTTACATAGAAAATGTTTATAAAGAAAAATTCGGTATTCCAAGGCAAAGCGGATTATCAAAATCGGTAATATCAAAAATAATTTTTAACGAAAAATACAGAGATTCGAATTATTTTAAAGGACTTGAAGAATTCACTTATATTTGGCTTTTATGGCAGTTTTCAGAAACAACTGATAAAGATATTACCCCAACAGTAAGACCGCCAAAATTGGGCGGAAATAAGCGTATGGGTGTATTTGCAACTCGTTCCCCATTCAGGCCAAATAACATTGGCTTATCATCTGTAAAAATAGAAAGAATTGAACAATGTAAGCAATTGGGTACAGTTATATATGTGAGCGGTGCAGATTTAATGAATGGAACTCCGATAATTGATATTAAACCATATTTGCCTTATACAGATAGTCATCCTGATGCATCAAATGGATTTGCATTAGATGATATAAACGGATTACTTGATGTTAAATGCAGTGATGAGATTTTAAGCAAAATCCCATTGGATTTAGCTGATGGATTATTTGAAACATTAAAACAAGACCCACGACCATCTTACCAAAACGACAAAGAAAGAGTTTACGGTATGAGTTACTCTGATTTGCAAGTTAAATTTAAGGTTGATGGTAATGAACTAGAAATTGTTGAAATTTCATAATTTTTGAAAAATGACGAGGTTTATACCTCGTCATTTTAGTTATTAGTTTAATTCATATTTATTTAAAATAACTAATGTTTTTCGCTTTTAAGAAGTCTATATCTTCTTTACTCTCATCGTGTATCCATATTATATTCTCGTGTGATATTGTTTCCAACCAAATACTATGATTTTTGTATATGATTATATCTTCGGGTAGTTTTGGAAAAGTCCAATTTTCAAAACTATTCACACTTAAAAATTTTTTCAGTTTCTGATTCGGTACAACAAAAAATATTTTAGACTGATAACTATATTTTTGCGAGCCATATTTCGAACTAGTATCGCTTTTAGAAACAATTAAATTCAATGCTTTAATTAACGCTTTTGTATTTTGATAATGCAAGCAACAATCACTATCTTCTTTTCCAGAATCATCTTTTAAAAAATTTTGATTGTTACTTTTAGAATGATTGTAGTTTTGAACTATAAATGAAATACTATCGCAAAAACCAAACGCGTAATCAATGAGTTCTTTGTGTTGTTCATTATTTAAATTACATATATTTAACATATAATCACCGTATTATAATTCAATTTTTTTATCCTTAAAATAATATTCTTTATCGTGGTCATTAATCTCTCGTAGGACTCTGCAAGGGTTACCTACTGCAACTACATTTGCAGGAATGTCTTTTGTAACTACGCTACCAGCACCAATAACTGTGTTATCGCCGATTGTAACACCCGGTAAAACAATAACACCTGCACCAAGCCAACAGTTTTTACCGATATGCACAGGCATATTATACTGATATGCAAGAGGTCTTAATTCAGGTAAAATGGGATGTCCTGCAGTCGCTATAACGACATTAGGTCCTAACATTGTGTAGTCACCAATGTAAATATGTGTATCGTCAACAAGAGTTAAATTAAAATTAGCGTAAACCCCTTTGCCAAAGTGAACAAATCGACCTGCCCAGTTTGCATGAAGTGGTGGCTCAATATAGCAGTCCTCCCCTATTTCTGCAAACATATTTTTAAGCATTTCTGTTCTTTTTGCAAGTTCAAGTGGTCTTGTTGCATTAAAATCATATAACTTATCAAGATATGTAAGTTGTTCATTAAACAAATCTTCATCCATTGAAAGATATAAATCTCCACTATGCATTTTTTCACGAATATCCATAATTATCTCCTTATTTTATACTGAAATTTTTGCAATCAATGATTATCTTGAACTTACGCCAAGTCTTATCTCGTGGTTTTACACTGATATTTTCTAAAGCAATATTCTTTGCATGTCTTACAAATACTCCGTATGCGTTTATGTTTCTGAAACGATTACATTCGGGGTATTCTTTTTCCTGTTCAGGAATCTTAAATCTTAAATCAAAATAATCTTTATCATTTGCATATTTCAAATCAAAATTTTTAAGGTTGATATCACAAATCTTTTGATTTGGTATTCCCATAATCATAACAGGAATTTCAATGTTTTTGGCTACAATATTTTTTATTGAAATATTTGTGATTTCTCCCCTACCGTCAAGGTCAGGTTTATTATCGCCATTACGGTTACAAAGGCGAATAAACAACGGACAGGCCACAGACTCCATTTCGATATTTGAAATATTTACATTATTAACTTTAGCACCATCGCAAGATTCTATTGATATTCCACTTACACCTGCAGGATAAATATCTGTAAGATAAAATTTGCAATCTTCAACAGTAACATCACTTATGTCCAAAGATGTTTCAGTACCAATCTTAAAAGCGTTAGTGCAAGAAACAACTTCACAATCGTGAACATAAATATTGCTCATTCCACGTTTACAACACACATCAAGATTATTCTTAATTTTAAGTCCGTCATCGCCCGATGTTGAAATACTCATATTATTTTTTAGTACAATTCCATCATCAGCAGTTGAAATAAAACAATTTTTAATAACCACATTAGACGAGCCACAAACGTCAATGCCATCAGTATTCGCAATATGACGGTTGTTATTTATGACTATATTTGAAATATTAACATCGTTTGAAGAGTTAACATTAACTGTCCACATTGCAGAGTTTTCAAGTATAAGGTTATAGAGTTTAACTTTGTTACAATTTTTGAAATATAACAAATACCCATATTTACTTTTATGAGGGAAACGGATTCTTTTTCTATATTCCTGACGCAAATCCCACACATCAAGTGCTTTTTCAAATGGTTCAGTTTTTGGTGGTAAATATGGTGCTAATGAAAAATAATTTCCTTCTCCACAGATTGTACCGGGACCAATGATACCAAAATTCTCGCAATTATCTGCATAAATTAAAGCATTTTCAGTGTAATCAACAGTATTATGCGACGCTATAATTGAAGAATTTTTTGCAATATATAGTACTACATTACTTTTAAGATAGATTGTACTACAAATAAATGCACCGCCGTCAATTACAACGACTCCCCCACCATTATTACTGCAACTCTCAATGGCGTTATTGATGTATGGTGCATTGTTAACAGTTTTATCATTTGGTCTAGCACCGAAATCGCGAATAAATACAGCATTCTCTAATGGTAAATGTAAGTTATTATTTATATATTTTGAATACGGTATATTTTTATAAAAATCGCCCTCATAAACTTCTGAAAAAACTTCGCCATCATAAATCTTGAAATCTTTTTGAAGTTTTGGGAGAAATGAGCCAATGTGATTGATTAATCGGGACAAACTATCACCTCGAAAATTATTTTAACACAATATTTTTTAAAATTAAAGATTAATCAAGTATTTTTTATTTAAGATTTCATATTCTATTATGAAGCATTAATTTTGAGGTGATAATATGTGTGGAATTGCAGGAGAAGTGTCATTTACAAATTCATTAATAGAAAACAAGGGTTCATATCTTAGAATGCAAAAAGTAATTGCTCCGAGAGGACCTGACCAGAACGGAATTTATTTAAACGGTAATGCAGCGCTCATTCATACCCGACTTTGTGTTGTTGACATTGAAAACGGGTTGCAGCCGATGACCGCTAAATATGGCGATAGAGAGTATACCCTCGTATATAATGGCGAATTATACAACACGGAAGAAATCCGTGAAGAGTTAATCCAATATGGACATATTTTTCTTGGACATTCTGACACTGAAGTAGTATTAAAATCATATATTCAATGGAAAGATAAGTGTGTTGAAAAATTTAACGGAATTTTTGCCTTTGTGGTATGGGACAATACGGAAAAGAGATTATTCTTTGCTCGCGACAGAATTGGTGTTAAACCATTTTTTTACACTATAATAAATAATTCTTTTATTTTCGGTTCAGAAATTAAAGCGTTATTAGAACACAAATATGTTAGTCCTGAAATTGATGAAAACTCAATTGCAGAAATTATGTTTATAGGACCGGGCAGAACACCTGGCTGCGGAGTATTTAAGAACATAAAAGAGCTTAAATCTTCTTGTTGCGGTTATTATTCGAAAAGCGGTATTAAAATTATTAAATATTGGACATTAAAAGACCGCGAACATACCGATAATTTTGAACAGACAGTTGAAAAAGTACGCGAACTTGTAATAGATTCGGTTACAAGACAATTAGTTTCGGATGTGCCTGTTGGTACATTTCTTTCAGGTGGCCTTGATTCAAGCATAATTTCATCAATAGCAAACTCACATTTTAATAAGCAAAATAAAAAATTGACAACATTCTCTGTAACATACAAAGACAATGATAAATATTTCAAGTCAAGTAAATTTCAGCCAAATAGTGATACTGAATACATCAAGAAAATGGTTGAATATCTTGGCTGTGAACATCATTTAATTACACTTGATAATAATGACCTTGCAAATGCTTTATTTGACGCAGTTGATGCTCGTGATTTGCCCGGAATGAGCGATGTTGACTCATCATTACTATTATTCTGCAAAGAAATTAAAAAACATTGTACGGTAGCATTATCAGGCGAATGTGCAGATGAAATTTTCGGTGGGTATCCTTGGTATCGCGATAAAGAAATCAGAGCTATAAACGGATTTCCGTGGGCTCAGTCAACAAAGTATAGAAAATCATTTTTAAGAGATGACTTTAAAGTACCTGACGCAGAAAATTTTGTGTACTCAAGATATAAAGATACATTAATAAATACATCAAAAATTCAAGGCATCTCCCCTATTGAATCAAGAATGAAAGAAATGATGAAACTTAATCTTGATTGGTTTATGCAGACGCTTCTTGACCGAAAAGACAGAATGAGTATGTATAACGCATTAGAAGTTCGCGTTCCATTCTGTGATTATAGAATTGCTGAATATTTGTATTCTGTACATTGGGAGTTCAAAGACTATAAATCATACGAAAAAGGATTATTACGAGAAGCGGTAAAAGGTATTTTACCAGAGGAAGTATTGTGGCGAAAAAAGAGTCCTTATCCTAAAACTCACAATCCTGAATATCTTGATATTGTCTCAAAAATGCTTAAAGAAGTTATAAACGACTCAACTTCTCCAATTTTTGAATTCATAAAAAAGAGCGAACTAGAAAAACTAATTACAACCGAGAAACACGAACCGTGGTACGGTCAGTTAATGACAACTCCACAAACAATCGCTTACTTTTTACAAATTAACTATTGGCTTAAGAAGTATAAAATTATAATTAAATAAAGGATGAAAATTTTGAAAAAAACAGATTTGAAAAAAATTGCTCTTGTCGGTACAGGATTTGTGGGAATGAGTTTTGCGTATGCATTAATGAATAGTGGCGAATGCGACCAACTTGTGCTTATCGATGTAAATAAAGTTAAGGCACACGGCGAAGCTATGGATATGAATCATGGACTTCCGTTTGCAAAAAGAAATATGATGATTTATGACGGCGAATACTGCGATTGTCATGATGCAGATATAGTTGTAATTGCGGCAGGTGTAGCACAAAAAGAAGGAGAAGGCCGTATTTCTCTTTTGAAAAGAAACTATGAGGTATTCAAGTCGATAATTGACCCGGTAATCAAAAGTGGATTTGATGGAATTTTTCTCGTTGCTACAAACCCTGTTGATATAATGACTAAAATAACTCTTGATTTATCAGGATTTGACCCTAAAAGAGTTATAGGAAGTGGCACTACACTTGATACTGCACGGCTCAGGTATTTACTTGGAGATTACTTCTCAATTGACCCGCGAAATGTACACGCTTATGTAA
>CALCBQ010000009.1 GCA_937897215.1 uncultured Clostridia bacterium
AGTTCCGACACTTTGCGCTTTGCATTTTGCACTTTGCATTCTGTTCGACAAACTCCAATTTACATAAAAATAGCGAGGTCAAAGCCTCGCTGTTTTTTATTTGTTCTCTTTTTTCTTTTTACCGATTAAGAATACTACTAAACCTAACGCTTCAACGCCTAACACCACTGCGACTGTTTTTACAACAATTTCTGCAGTTGATGTTTTTTCTACAATGTCCGCTGTTGGTTTTGTTGTTGGCTCATTTGTTGTGCTTTCTGCTGTATTCTCAACAAATGTTGTAGTTTCGGTAGTGGTTTCTGTTGTGTTTTTTGTTGTGGTTTCAGTAGGCTTCAACTTATTGATTACCTGCTCTTTTTTATTTCCACATACAGAGCATTTTGCGGTTTTAAGACCTTTTTCGGTTTCGGTTGCCTCTTTTTCAACTGTCCATTTACCGTATGTATGCTCAAGTTTTGCGATTGTATCTGTTGTAGTGTAACCACAAGCGCAAGTGCCCTTTTTCTCGCCGCTTTCAGTACATGTTGCCTTTTTCACAACACTCCATTTCATATCAGTGTGTGAACATTTAACTGTTGCACCTGATGCGCTTACAGACACAAATTTGTCAGTCACATCAATAGCATCATTAACTGACAGTGAAATTTTTCCGTCTGTTTTAAGAACTTTCAATTTGAATGTTAAAAGTGTACCGCTTGCGTTTATTGCATCAATTGAAGTGCCTGCATATTGAATTGTGCCGTTGCTTGATTTTGTTGTTGCAAAGAATAAATTTGATTCTTTAACCGAATCAGAAACAAGTTGAAATTCAGATGTGTTGAATTTTACTGTAAACTGAATTCCTGCAAGACCTGAATTCGCCGAAAGATTTACCGAAACTGTAATTGTGTCGCCTACTGATGCAGAAGACATAGTCTTAACAGAAATTTTAGGGCTTGCCGCGTATGACGGAATCAAACACATACAAAAAATAATAATTGCAAATAAGATACTTAAAACTTTTTTCATAGTTCACACCTCATACAGATAATTATACAGTACTCACGAAAAAAGTCAATTGATGTGATGTGAATGGTACATTTTTCGGGTATTCTGTTGAGAATAATAACTCGTCAGTTGCTTGCCGATAATTCGCGTATCTCTCTCCATTTCTCGCAGAGTAGTGATTTTACTGTTAAGTTCATACAGTTCAATCCCGTTCATCTCACATTTACGGGCAGAATAACCTGAAATTATCTCTTTCAAATCGTCTGCTTGTTTCAAATACTGCTTTCCTAACTCATACAAAGTCATTTCTGCCTCCTTTCTGTGCAGAACATTTGTTCGGCACGAAAAGTATAATATCACGGTAAATAACATTTTTCAATAAAGGCAAAAGAAAAATAGTCCACGAAAATGGACTGTTTTTAAAAGTTAGTTGTAACAAAAATAAGTTTGATTTTTATTCAATAAATTTGAGTTTGTCGGGATGATTATTTTTTAAAACAAACGGTAGGGCGGGGTCAAGACCCCACCCTACCGTATTTTGTGTTTTTTAGATTTTTCGCTTTCCCACAATGACACAGCAGTTATTCCGCTTTCAATACGGCACTTATCATATAATGGTCAGAAATATATGTTTCTGTATTTGTGTCTGTGTGCACTTTGTAATCGCTCGCTGTAAAGCCCTTTGTGAAGATGTAGTCAATTGGCTCAATATCTTCAACTTCACCCCAACCATTGAATGTAGGAGTTTTATCCCAACCACTTGCGTTTGTATATCCCTTGTTATCAAGAAGTTTTACCGATTCGCCGTCGTTATATTGATTGAAATCCCCTGTGATTACAATAGGTGCATTTTCATATTTGTTTGCAAGTTTTTCTGCACATTCAGAAACCAATTTGCCACCAAGATTTTGTGCTTCTACGCTTGTGTTGTCAAAATGTGTATTCAAATGGATGTATGTAAATCCGTTTGACTTGTTCTCGAGCACAACATAAGAGCATACTCTGTGGCAACCAGCACCCTCGAATCGAGATTCTTGGTCGGGTGTTTCTGAAATCCAGAATGTATCACTTTCAACAAGATTGTACTTGTCTTTAAGATAAAAAATACCATTCATTTCGGACTGTGTCTCGTTTGCATCTCCACCGCGTTTAACTCCGTAGTAGTTATATTGCGGTAATAATTCTTTAAGGTCAGCAACCCATAAACTGTTTATTTCTTGCACGCCTAACGAGTCGGGGAGTGTGTTGTTAAGCTGATTAGCCCAAAGGTGCATTCTTCGTGTAGTGTATGTACCTTTAAGAAGATTGCCCCAAGGTGCTGCGGTATTATAACTTGCAATAAGAATGTTATCGTTATTCTCAATTCTTTCTTGTGCAGATTTAATTTCAACTTCAGGTTTCATAGGAAAAGTCATAAAAAATCCCCCAATTAAGATTGCAATAATAAGTAAGAATGAAATTACTACTGAAAGTATTATTTTAATTTTTTTAGACATAAATATCAGTCCTTTTTAATATCTGCATAGCAGATTTCATCTGAGTAACACGAAGATTTCATCACGAAGTGATTTCATTTGTCGAAGACATATTTCATTCAGTAACGATTTTTATGAATGAAATCATCCTAACGGATGATGAAATCGAATAAATTCGGTGAAATCTTTTAATGAATTAAAAGATGAAATCCAATCTGCGATTGGATAAATTGATATGAAGAGTCATATCAATTTATAATTTATCACAAAAACATTGTAAAATCAATTGTGTTGTGATAAAATAACTTTCAGTTATAATTATTTTTAAGGTGATTATATTATGAAGATTATAATTGTGGGCGACGGCAAAGTCGGTGCAACTCTTGTTGAGCATCTTTCTCTTGAGGGACACGACATAGTTGTCATTGATAAAAACCAAAAAGTTCTTGAACAATTAGTAAATTCATATGATGTTATGGGCGTTTGCGGAAACGGTGCAAGTTATGAGGTGCAGTTGGAAGCAGGCGTTGATGATGCAGAACTTTTCATAGCAGCAACATCTTCTGATGAACTTAACATTCTTTCTTGTCTTATGGCAAAAAAGGCGGGCGCAGAGCATACAATTGCGCGTGTGCGTACTCCCGACTACTTGAAGCAGACTCCGTTTTTCAAAGATGAGTTAGGACTCAGTATGGTTGTAAATCCTGAATATGACGCGGCTAATGAAATTGCAAAAGTACTTCGTTTTCCTAATGCTACAAATATTGAAACTTTTTATCGTGGGCTTGTTGACCTTGCAGAAATCAAACTTGAAGCAGGCAACCCCTTATGCGATATGCAGTTGAATGAAATTTTTAATGCATTCGGTATTAAAATCCTTATTTGCGCAGTGCAGAGAAAAGACGAAGTTGTTATTCCTCGTGGCGATTTCATACTTAAAGCAGGAGACAGAATTCACATTACAGCTCCTCGCGGAGTTCTTGTGGACTTTATGAAAAAACTTAAGATTTATAAACAGCGCACAAAGAATATTATGATTATTGGTGGCGGTAAGATGGGTTACTATCTTGCTCGCCAACTTTGTGAAACAGGTGGCTACAATGTGAAAATCATTGAGCAGGATGCAGACCGCTGTGAACATCTTTGCGAAATATTGCCTGATGCCAATATAATTCACGGCGACGGCACTGACAGAGCAGTACTTATGGAGCAAGGTGTTGAAGGACAAGACGCTTTTGTTGCCCTTACAACCATTGATGAAGAGAATATTATCTCTGCTATGTATGCAAAATCTCTTGGAATCGGCAAAACTGTTGCAAAGGTAAACAGAGTTTCATATCAGGTGCTTGAAAGTATTGGTATGGATAGCGCTTTCTCATCAAAGGCAATCGCTGCAAACAGAATTGTGGCTTATGTAAGAGCACTTGAAAATTCAGGGGAAGAATCAAGCGTAATCACACTTTATAAGCTTGTTGGCGGTCAGGTTGAAGCCCTTGAATTTAATATAAATTCTGATTTCGAGGAAATCGGTGTACCGCTTAAAGATATTAAACTTAAAGAGGATACCCTTATTGCTTGTATTATAAGAAATCATAAGGTTATATTCCCCGGCGGTAACGATTGCATTGAAAAAGATGACAATCTTGTTGTGGTTACAAAGCGTAATCATATCAGCAGTATTAACGAAATTTTTGAATAAGGCGAAAACAAATGAATTATAAAATGGTTTTGAAAACCGTAGGTAGACTTTTACAGACAGAAGCATTGCTTATGTTATTGCCTATGGCGGTTTCATTTTACTACAAAGAGAATACAAGCGTTGTTTTCGGAATAGTTATAGCACTTTTGATTGTTACAGGTTCGCTTATGACTTTGCCGAAATTACAGAACAGGTGCGTTTATGCCCGTGAAGGATTTGTGATTGTATCGCTTTCATGGATGCTCTTATCACTTTTTGGTGCACTACCTTTTGTATTTTCAGGTGCAATTCCATCTTTTGTGGATGCACTTTTTGAAACAGTATCAGGTTTTACGACAACAGGCGCATCAATTCTGAACAATATTGAGGCGTTGCCAAAAAGCTTGTTGTTCTGGCGTTCATTCACTCATTGGATTGGTGGTATGGGCATAATTGTCTTTGTTCTTGCAATTCTTCCGCAGAAAGATATGCAGTCAATGCACATTTTAAGAGCAGAAGTGCCGGGACCTACTGTTGGCAAGCTTGTATCTAAAACGACAGTAACAGCTCGTATTCTGTATATTATTTATGGAGTTTTGACGGTGGCAGAAATCGTCGCATTACTTTGTTGTGATATGCCACTGTTTGATAGTGTTACAACTGCATTTGCAACGGCAGGAACAGGCGGATTTTCAGTAAAAAATGCAAGTATTGCCGCCTATGGTAATCTTGGTGCAGAAATAGTAATATCACTGTTTATGTTACTTTTCGGTATAAATTTTAATCTGTTTTATCTTTTTCTTATGAAACAGTTTAAGCGCGTGCTCAAAAGTGAGGAACTGTGGACATATCTAACCGTCATAGGTGTGGCGGTAGTTCTTGTAACAATGAATATTTACCCAATGGTTGAATCTTTCGGTACCGCTTTGCGACAGGCGGGCTTTCAGGTAATTTCAATTATCACAACAACAGGATTTGTAACAGCAGATTTCGGTCAGTGGCCCGCTTTGTCCCAGATGATAATTGTTACACTTATGTTTTTAGGCGCTTGTGCCGGCTCAACAGGTGGCGGTCTTAAAGTGGGCAGAATGATAATTCTTGTGAAATCTGCATTCCGTGAATTGCGTCGTGCAATAAATCCTAACCGAGTGAAAGCCATTAAACTTGACGGTGCAGTTATTGAAAAAGATGTTGTAATTACAACATCAACATACTTTGTTATTTATATGTTTATAATCGGTATTTCATCATTTGTTTTAACGATAGATAATTTTGATTTCACTACAACAGTTACAGCGGTTGTAACTTGTATAAACAATGTCGGACCTGGTCTTGCTGCAGTTGGTCCCGTTGAGAATTTTGCTGATTTCAGTGATTTTTCAAAACTTGTATTATCACTAAATATGCTTATAGGCAGAATTGAAATATTCCCTGTTTTAATCTTGTTTATGCGCTCAACATGGAAAAAAAGTACTTGAGAAAACTCTCAAGTACTTTTTTTATCTCATTCTTTCTAATTTTGTTTTATCTGCAATAACAATCATTTTCATAGTTTCTTCAAGTGGTTTTGCAGGGTTAATATCTGTTGTAACATCATTATTCTGTTGAATGGCAATAACATTGCTTGAATATTTTTTTCTTAGGTTCAAATCTATAAGCGATTTGCCTACCCATTCAGGTTTCACATCAATCTCAACAAGTGAAATATTGCTTGTAAGCTCAATAATATCAACAAAACCGGAACTTAAAAGATTTTTTGCAAGGCGTATCCCGGACTCTCTTTCAGGAAGAACAACTTTATCTGCACCAATGCGACTCAATATTTTAGCATGCATTTCGTTGCTGCATTTTACAATTACATTTTTAACGCCTGCCTCTTTGCAAAGAGTTGTTGCCATAACGCTTGTTTCAAGACTGCCCGAAACCGCGATTATTACAACATCAATATTTGAAATACCGAGTTGTTTAATAACTTCAGGGTCTGTAATATCTGCACATCGGCAAACAGGGAGTTCAGATATAGCATCATTTACAAGTTCTTCATTGTGGTCAACAGCGAGAACATCTGCACCGTTTTCAACAAGTTCCTTCGCTACTGCCATACCGTAGCGACCTAATCCTAAAATTGCATAAGAATTATTAGTTTTCATAGTTGTAATCCTTTCTTAACCAACACTGATTTCTTCAACGGGAGTTTTCACAATGTTTTGGCTTTCCTTTTTTACACTGAATGCAACGGCAAGAGAAATCGGACCGATTCTGCCAAGATACATTGTAATTATTATAATAATTTTACCCCACATATTAAGCGTAGGCGTTAAATTGCGGGTAAGACCAACCGTAGCGGTAGCACTTACCGTTTCATAAAGAACATCAAGTGCGGGTGCATTACTTACAGCAGAAAGCAAAACGGTTGAAACAAGCATAATAATAAAAGACATACAGAAGACCGCAACGGCTTTCTTTATGGATTTGTGTGATATTGAACGGTTAAAAACTGTTATTTCGTTTTTATTTTTTACAGTTGAAAGTGCAGTAAGAATTAATACCATAGCGGTAACAGTTTTAATGCCACCTGCAGTACCAACAGGGGAACCGCCTATAAACATCAGCACAAGAGAAACAAACGCAGATGGGTTTGTAAGATTTTGTTGCGGAATTGTGGCAAACCCCGCAGTTCTTGTTGTTACGGATTGGAAAAATGAAATCTGCAACTTGTCAAAAAGCGAATGATTGCCTATAGTAAGTTCATTATTATATTCAAATATGAAAAATGCAAGTGTGCCTGAAATAATTAAAAATGCAGTCATCCATAATGCTATTTTGCTGTGCAGAGAAAGTTTCTGAACACACATTTTCCCTTGATTTTTGCGAAGTTTTAATACGCGAATTACATCCCACCAAACAATGAAACCAATACCGCCGATTATAATCAAGGCACTTGTTACTATGTTGATTATAGGATTTGTTGCGTATTCACAAAGACTGTTTTCTGAAAGAATATCAAGACCTGCATTACAGAATGCTGAAATTGAGTTAAAAACTGAAATCCATATACCGCGAAGTCCGTATTCGGGTACAAATACGGTCATATATAATAAAGCACCAATGCCCTCAACCAAAAAAGTTGCACCAATTACTTTTCTTACAAAACGCACAAGTCCCGAAAGCGTATTAAGATTAAATGCTTCTTGTATAAGAAGACGGTCTGCAATTCCTATTTTCTTGTGAAGTGCAATCATAACTCCCGACATAACTGTAATAATACCAAGTCCACCAAGCTGAATAAGGCAGAGTATTACTACTTGACCAAATGTGCTCCATGCAGTAACGGTGGGCAGGGTTACAAGACCTGTTACACAGGTGGCGGTGGTGGCGGTAAAAAGAGCATCAATGTATGATACCCCTATGCCATCAGATGCACTTATAGGTAATGCGAGCAATATACTGCCTGCAAAAATTACAAGAAGAAAGCTCAGCATTATAAGGTGTGTTGTTGACAATTTCAAGCGTTTTTTACGCATATTTATATTTTCCTTTACTAAAAAAGAAGATTAAACTTGTTTTTATTAACAAAATCTATTATAATATATTTGTTATGATTATATCATAAAAAAATGTTTATATCAATAAAATATATAAATTGGGCAAGATAAGAGGTTAAAATATGTTACCAAAAAGAGTTTATACAAAAGTAAATCTTGATAACATACAAAAGAATATGCAGGCAGTACGCGAAAAGTTTGGCGACGATATGATTATTATGGGTGTTGTAAAAGCCAACGCTTACGGTCATGGTGCGGTAAAAGTTGCAAAAGCACTTGTAGAATACGGTGCGGGTATGTTAGGTGTTGCCGCTATTGATGAGGCGGTAGAACTTCGCGAAAACGGAATAGATGCACCAATTCTTATTTTAGGTCAGATTTTCCGTCAGGATTACGCTACTGCAATAGAAAATAATGTTACTTGTACAGTTGTTGACATTGTAACTGCGCAAGGAATCTCACAAAAAGCAAAAGAACTTGGCAAAATTGCAAAAGTGCATATAAAAATTGATACGGGTATGGGCAGAATTGGTTTTCAACCCGATGTTGACGGCGAAATGCAGGTTAAATCTGTTTTCAACCTTGAAAATTTAAGTGTTGACGGTGCTTTTACACACTTTGCTTGTGCGGATTTTGAAGACAAAACATCTGCAAATGCGCAAAAAGAAAAATTCCTTAATTTTACTGATAAACTTATAAGTGAGGGTTATAAATTCCCAATTCGTCATATGTATAACAGTGCTTCTGCTATGGAACTCACAGGTTATGCAGGGGAGATGGTCCGTTGCGGAATTATGCTTTACGGTCTTTACCCGTCAGACGAAATGAATAAAGATTACAAACTGTATCCGGCATTAGAATTCAAGAGTAGCGTGTCATTCGTAAAATCCGTTAAAAAGGGGTTTACAGTAAGTTACGGCTCAACTTATGTGGCAGAAAAAGATATGAAAATTGCTACAGTGCCGGCAGGATATGGCGACGGATACCCAAGATATTTGTCAAATAAAGGCGAAGTGCTGATAAGAGGCACTCGTTGTAAAATTCTCGGCAGAGTGTGTATGGACCAGTTTATGGTTGATGTTTCGCATCTTCCCGAAGTGCAGATTGCCGACGAAGTAACATTAGTTGGCACAGACGGGGCGGAAACAATTACAGTTGAAGATGTGTCCCACGGGGAATACCGTTTCAACTATGAATTCTGTTGTCTTATTACACCACGCGTACCAAGAATTTATATTAAAGATGGAAAAGTAATTGAATAAATGCAAAGTGCAAAACGCAAAATTAAGGCAGTCCTTTGGGACTGCCTTTTTATCGTTATTCATATTATTTGCCTAATAATTCTTCATAACTTAATTCTAAAACTTTTGATAAATGTTTTATTTCTATATCTGTAACAAAACGCTTTCCGGCTTCGATTCTTTGTATTGCATTTTTGTCAATATCTAAACCAGATAACTGTAGCATATCTGCGAGTTTACGCTGGGATATTTTATGCTTTTCACGGTATTCAATGAGCGCATTACCGCATATATTGTTTGTTCCTTTTTCAGTTTTGTTTATAAACATATAATCACCTCATTGACATTTTGTGCTTGTCAAATAAAAATTATATGTTATAATTAAAAATAAAATGACATTCACAAAATGTCAAAAAAGAAGGAGATTATTTATGGAAAAAGATATAGAATATTATGAATCATTACCGCGACCTGAAATTTCTGTGCGGGCTAAAAAAAGATTGAATAGAATGTTCAGAGAGGTTGTTGGCAGTTCAAACATTCCACATCCCGATGTTGATAATTGCTATGAACGAATAAGAAGCAATATTATATTTAAGATAAAATTAAGACTAAATAAGTACAAAAAAACGGCGAGGAAATAATTTTTTCTCGCCGTTTTTGCGTTTGGTTTAATAAATTATAGTTTGTCGAATTGAATGCAAAGCGCAAAGAGTAGGAACTGCGACGCAGATTTATAATTCGCTCCCTCTTT
>CALCBQ010000010.1 GCA_937897215.1 uncultured Clostridia bacterium
CTATTCGACTATTGCCATAGGTAGATATACCATAATCGTCCGCACAAAAATATACCATATTATTTACCTCTTAATCCCCAAGCTTTATAACAATTACATTATCAATGACTGATATTGAATTTTTTGCAGGCCAGTTATTTAAACTGTCTGTATCAATTCTTTTCAGAAGCTCTGATTTTTCTTCACCTGAAATAAATTTATAATTTTTTCCGCAATAATCATTTAATGCACTGCATAAAACACTTTGACCAACTATTTCATCATCTGCTCTCAAAATATAGCCATCTGTTGTTCCCGTCATATCAGGTGGTAGCTCTGCGCTATAAGCCTCACTTTCGGGAAGATAGCCTAAAACTAAAATACTATCACACTCTCCTGCACCTTCGGTCTGTTCGATTCGGTCTGCAATACGGATTAAAGTGCCATAAGACTTTTCATAAGCCATATTCAGTTTATGATAACTGACATTTGCAATAATTGTCTGATTAAATATTAGTAAAGCCGAAACACCAAGTATTGCCCAAGACTTTAAAGCATTTTGCTCTGAATTTTCGTATTGCAGTATAAGCAACAAATAAAATACTAAAAAACCCATTTTCATCAGGTTGTGATAATCGATACCACTATTTATAAAGCTAAGCACACTTGCTCCGATAGGCAGTAAAATCACAAAAACGCCAAGCATCAGGATTTTGCCAATACTTAATTTGTTTTTAATAACATCTGCCAAATATAAGACAAAAGTCAAAACAAACACAATAGAGTTTATTATGCCAAACACATTTGCTCCTTTTGAAAAATCAAAGAAATAGCCGGTAAAAGACTCTTTAATTGTGTATAATGCCCCTGCTACATCAAAGCCCTTCAAAGAAGCTGCATTGTCAAATCCCTGATACTCTAAAAGTGTTGTCCCCGTAATTTTGAGAAGAATTGTCATCACCAGATAATATAGTGCCATACCCAAAACGCCTGTCAGTAAAAACTTTAAGCATTTAATTAATATTTTTTTTAAGTCTATATTCTTGTAAAGTACATCAAGAATCAAGCTTAAAAGTAACAACATTATTGTAACTGTTATGTATGCCTGATATATTCCTGCTGATAATGCTATCAATACCAAAGAACCAATATAACAAGGCTTGTCCTTTGTAAGAAGCATCGCCGCAATACACGAAAAGAGGAATGCAAGGGCATAACCGTCTGCCACATAGTTATACATCATTACAGACGTAACCGTAGGGAACGTGGCAACTAATGCACCTATAAGTGCTGCTGTTATATTTTTTCTGACACCAAACATTTTTAAGATGCATACAGCACCAAGACCATGAAAGATTATTGCCATAAGACCTGCAATAAAGGGCAAATCATAAAAGGAACTTGGAGCACAAACTACCGGTAGAAACCATCTTCCCATTGAAATCATATTTTGCGCATCATATCTGAAAACAAGTCCGTCCCAGTTAGGAAGCCAATTTGTAATTTTATATAAATGAGCAATAAGTCCCATAATAAGTGCAGAGATAAAGCACACTTTCCACTGGGGTAAAATACTCTTTTTAATTTTATTTATAATTTGTTCAGGCATATTACCACTCCAACCACTTGAATTTATGCAAAAACTTGCCATACAGCTTGTCATACATCTTAACACCGATAATCCTTTTAATCCTCGTTGTTCTTTTTGTCACATCCGATGTCCATGAAGCGCTGTAATGATGTATGGAATATGTGTTTTTAGTTATAGTCTTTTTCCCTGTATAATAATCCATCGGGCAAAGATACTCTCTTGGAAGAAAAACCATATCCATAAAAGTCTGATTTGTATTTTTAATATCCATACCAAGTCTTACTAAAGCATCTGTATTTCGGTCAGGACAAGGAGTAAGGTCGAAGCTGCCATCCTCTAAAACAAACGGAATATCATCATAATCTTTCAGAAATTCCCCGATTATTTCGTTTCCTTTTTCTGCACCAAAACCGAGCCCTGTTGCAACGATGCCTTTCTCGTCAAAGCCCATAAAACCCTTATTTTCCAGCAAATCATCAATAGGCTTTATAAGCTCAACATCGGTATCTAAATAGATTCCGCCATTGTCATAAATAATCTTTAGCCTTGCAAAATCGCTGACAAACGCCCATTTCTTTGCTTCATAGGCTTCTCTCATATAACGGTTTTGCGACAAATCGAAATTGTCTTCGTTATGGCATATTATTTCATAGTCGGGACAATATTTTTCCCAGCTTTTAATACATTTTTTGGCTATCTTTGGCATTTCGCCTTTCCCAAACCAACAATAGTGAATCACTTTTGGAATACTCATGCTTTATTCCTCCATAATTCAATTAAGTTTTTAAATACACTTTTGAAAAATATAAAGTTTACTCCAATATACAAAGGCACTATCCAAAGAGAGTGTATAATTCCTTTTATAAGCAGTTTGGCAAATGAAAGACCACTGAAGCTATCCACATAAAAGATTGCCATTAAAGTAACAAAAACCGCACCGTTTACCAGCCAAAGCTTATATGTATGAAACATTCCTCTTCCAAGCACTTTTTTGTTTGAATAATAAATCATCATTGTACCTCGGTATAAAAGAGCAACAATCGTACCGAGTATTGCACCGCAAATTCCCCATTTCAAAATTGAAACTATTGATACTGTGATGTTTATAACCATTTCCCAAATTGCATGGGAACGCGTTTCCTCAAACTTGCCTGAATATTCAAGAACATGGTTTGACGGAAGTTTACCGTTTGCTAAAAGGTTCATAACGACAAAAAGAATTACCAAAAGCGAATTTGTGTAATTAGCATCGTTTATTCCTTTTGTGTATATCTGAATAAGCGGCAGCAAAAATATTGCCATCAAAGTATAAATAATAAAGGTTGCCATAATGTAAAATGTTTCATAGACATTATATACCTTCATAAATTTTTCTCTGTCAGTATGGAACATCTGCCCGAGGGCAAAACTGAATCCTGAAATAATGCTTGTAATAAATGTCTGAATCTGCGAAAAGAAGATGTTGTAAATAGTATAAACGCTGACTACTCTAAAATCGCATAAAAATGACAACAGCAAAATATCTGTATTATTAAATACCATTCCAGAAACCTGATGAACCAAGACAGATTTTCTTTGAGAAACCGCCTCATAATCAGGCTTAGCGTTAACACTTAACCATTTATATCTTCGTTTTGCGTAAGCATATATGTAGCAAAGCTGTAAAAGCGACAATATGCAATAAGAAAGCTGCATCAACAAAAGATTGTTTGTAAGCAATATAACAAGTATTTTAGCAACATTTGATATAAGCTGCAAAATTGTTTCGGAATTTGTTATAACATATTTTCTGCCGTCAACCTCTAAAAGTATTCTGTATTTAGCTTGTACAAAATAGCTGAACAGCTGTGGAAGTGCAGTAAGTATTACAATTCCAAAAATCACACCGTGCCCAATTGCAGTGGGCACAATATACTCATACACCAGGGCGATTAAAAGTACGATAATCGCATATATTACACCGACTTTAACATAGTAGCTGTGTGTTGCTGAGATAACAGAGCTTACCTTGTTATGATTTTTCTCGGCTACAGGCTTATATAACGCCTGTGTGGTAGCAAGTCCTACCCCTGACTCAAGCAAAAGCATATATACAAAAATCTGCTTAATAGTGGAAAGAACTCCATTAACCTCCGAACCGAAATTTTCAAGATAAAGTCTTGGAAGAAGAAAGCTCAGGGCAATAAGGACAACTTGATACAAAACACCTGACAACAAGTTATATTTGATTCTGTTATCTTTTGTTGCCACTTTGAGCGCACCTCCTATGTTTAAACTCTGTTTTCTATATAATATTCTGTTGCATTTTCTTTATGTATTATTTTAGCAGGATTTCCAATCACAATACTGTGAGAGGGAACA
>CALCBQ010000011.1 GCA_937897215.1 uncultured Clostridia bacterium
TTTGAAATTTCTTTTGCAATTTTTAAAGAGTCTACAGACTGAATCATATCTACTTCGCCTGTAATCTGACCTGCTTTATTTGTCTGCAAATGACCAATAAGGTGTTTCTGGACACCATCTAAATGTAATTCGGGCTTTTTTCGCAGCATTTCTTGAACTCTGTTTTCGCCAATCATTGTAACGCCGTAATCAAGGGCGTAATTTATGAAGATTGGGTCAACTGTTTTTGTTACTGCCATAAGCCTAACATCTTCGGGATTTCGTCCGCTTTTAATAGCGCTTTCAGAGATTTTTTCGCGAATTACATCAAGATTATATTGAATATCTGCTTTTCTACTTTCAAGAAACGACTTTTCCATCATACAAATCAACCCCCTCTGTAATTATTGAGTCATACTGTCTTACATAAGATGAATCATCAACTTTTTCAATAATTGAGTAATCCTCAGTTGAATACAATATGTTTATCTTTTTGAATGAAATAATGTTGCCGCGTTGAACATAAACGCCTTTTATGCCGTCAACCTCACGGATTGCTTTGTTATTAATACGGATTCCTACATAGTCATCAACGACAATTTCAATATCTTCTATTCGAAGATTAGCAACATTACGATTCATAATGTTACATTTTAGAATTACAGGAACACTGTCGCCTTCTTTATCGCCTTTTTGCACTACTGAACATTTAATTTCGCCAACTGCAGTATTAGGAACATTTACGGTAACTGTTTTATTCACAACAATGTCGCCTGACTCATCGTATGGGACTGTACAAACAAGATACCAGTCAAAATTATCAACAAGTTTACCCATAACATTGCCTGAAACATTCTGTTTTTGCTTTGTGAAAAGCGAATTTATGTCAGCACAATTCATCTTTTTAACTTCATTGTAATCAACAACTTTTTCGTAACCGTCAACAGAGCCGATATAATAACCAGGATTTGGAGATGTAACTGTTGTGTACCCTGCAGCCATAGTTTGAAGTGAAATTAACTCTGCCTCTAACTCGGCAAGTTTTGCATCAACAGAAACTTTTTCGCCGATTGCCAACTGACGAGTTGTAATTGCATCACGGAAATCTGTAAGTGCTTCATCATATTCACTTCCGATTTCGCCACGGGATGCGGCAATAAAGTTAATACAAGCATTATTTATAAGCGCACTATAAGATGAAGGAGCATTTGTACCTATACCAACGCGGTTTTTAAGTTGATTATAATAATCAATTTCTTTTTTAAGTTCATTAATACGGACATAAGCCGCCGCACTATCAGCATTCTGGAACACGACTGCAACATCATCGCCACTTGCTACGCGCTTGCCATCTTCAGCAATAGAAACTACCGTACCGCTTGTATTACCAGTTGTAAGATATTCTTCATCACGGACTACAAATGCTTTTGTTGAAACAACATTTTTAATATCTCTTTCAAGAGCGAGTTCCGTTGTATACGGATTTGAATTCATCTGAATAACCTGATAAATAAAATAGAAGATAATAAAAATGCCTGCTACTGCCAACAAAATATTCTTTGCTTGGTTTTTATTGATTTTCATCTTCATTTTTATACCTCCTTAAAAAGTCATTTATCATTGTAAACACATCAGAATACATATCTTGTGGATTTTCGTAATCGTCAGGATAAACCCAATTTACATTTTCATTTTTTCTAAACCAAGTAAGCTGACGCTTTGCATAGTGTCTTGTTTCGAGTTTAAGTTTTTCAACACAATCTTCAAGAGCCAAATCCCCTCTGAAATAAGGCGCTAACTCCTTATAACCGATTGCCTGACAAGCAGTTTTGTCGGCAGGAATATTATAGAACTCCTCTGCTTCTTCTAAAAGACCGTTTTTGAGCATTAAGTCAACACGCAAGTTAATACGGTCATAAAGCACATTTCTGTCTCGATAATTTATGCCGATATAAAGCACATCATAAGGCGAATCTTCAAGACGAGAAAGAACTTTTTGTTCTGTTAAAGTTTTGCCTGTAAGTTTATAAATTTCAAGTGCACGGATTATTCTGCTTTTATCGTTTAGGTGAAGTCTGTTTGCTGTTTCAGGGTCGATTTCTCGCAACCAATTAAGCATGAACTCTGCACCTTTTTCTTGGAATATTTCTGTTAATTCGTTACGGATTTGGGTGTTACTTTCTTCTTTTGAAAACTGAATATTCTGCAAAAGCGAATCAACATAAAGCCCTGTGCCACCTGCAACTACAGGCAAATCCCCTGCATTATGAATTTTGTGGATACATTCATTTGCAAGCTGTACATATTCTGCAACGCTGAACTTTTTGTCAATTGGTTGAAAGCCGATTAAATGATGGGGTATCCCTTGCATTTCTTCTTCCGTTGGCTTTGCAGTTGCAATATTCATTTTTTCATAGATTTGCATTGAGTCTGCCGACACAACTTGTCCATTAAAACGCTTTGCAATTTCTATTGACAAAGATGTTTTTCCTGACGCTGTTGGCCCTACAACTGCAATTACGGGATTTTTTTTCATTTTATACCCTACCAAACTGTTTTTCTAATTCGTATTTTGAGATTTCAATCATAACAGGTCTGCCGTGTGGACAGAAACGCACATCATTGTCGTTAACTACTTGCTTTGCAAGTGCTAAAAGCTCTGTTTCGGAATTGTCGTCCCCTGCTTTTATTGCACTACGGCAAGCCACATTATGATAAATCCAGTCAAGATGCTCGTTTGTAATATCGCGACGATTTTTAGTGAGATATTCTGCGATTTCGCCGATAAATGGCTCAATTTCGCAGTTATCTAAATCCATTGGGCAACTACGGATAATTACTGTGCCGTTACCAAAGTCCTCAATGTCAAAACCTGATTTTGAAATGGTTTCAATATTTTCGGTAACTGCTATATATTCTTCTTTGCCAAGAGTTACGGTAATTGGTGCTAAAAGCATTTGACTGCCACTATTTTGTGATTGTGATTTGAGCTTATTGAACAAAATACGCTCGTGTGCTGCGTGTTTGTCAATAACACAAAGTTTACCATTAAGTTCTATAAAAATATATGTTTTGTACGCTTCGCCGATAAGACGAATTGTGTTTTCTTCGGTTGGTGTTGTAGTTTTTGGTGTATTTTGTTCCTGAATTTCAACCTTTGTTTCAGGAATTGAAACAGGAAACTCAATTTTCAATGGGTCGTCTTCAGAATCGCCTTCATATGTAACTTTTACATCGTTTACAACATCAAAAACTGATAATGGTTTTAATACTTTTTCTGTATATGTAATGTTTTCTTCAACGGTTGTCTGCTTAAACTCTTGTTGTGGTTTTGAAAAAATCTCGTTGAATGTTGGTTTCTTTTCAGGAAGGTTGACTTGTTTGAGTGATGTGTTTTCACTTAATGCAGATTTAACCGCGTGATAAACTGCGTCAAAAATTGCTTTTTCGTCAGAAAAACGGACTTCAATTTTTGATGGGTGCACATTCACATCAACAAGTGTTGGTGGGAGTGTAATAAAGAGCACACCACCAGGGAATTTGCCAACCATAACGCTATTTTTATAAGCGTTTTCAAAAGCAGCCATAATGGTTGTGTTTTTAACACTTCTTCCGTTTACAAAGAAATATTGCATACCGCGTGAGCCACGACAATTAAACGGTGGGGTTACAAGACCGTTGACAGAAACATTACCAACAATTCCGTTTACATTCAAAAGACCGTTTGAAAAATCTTTACCGAATGCAGAGAAGCATACATTTTGAAGATTGCCGTCGCCATTAGTTGTAAACACTTGTTTGCCATCACGAATAAAACGAATGCTGATTTCAGGGTGTGAAAGTGCAAGTTTTTCAACTGCAGATGCTACATAGTTACCCTCGCTAACATCCTTTTTCAAGAATTTCATTCTTGCAGGAGTGTTATAGAAAAGTTCACGGACAATCATAGTTGTACCCACAGCACAACCTGCGTCAGAGAAATCTGTTATAATTCCACCCTCGATTGTGAGAGATGTGCCCATTTCTTCAGTTGCAGTTTTGGTAATCATATTCACTTTTGAAACTGCAGCGATTGATGGTAACGCTTCGCCACGGAAACCAAGAGTTAAGATAGTGTTAAGGTCTTCGGCAGTTTTGATTTTACTTGTTGCGTGGCTTACAAATGCAGTTTTAACATCTTCACGGTCAATACCGCAACCGTCGTCAGTAACGCGGATGTATGAAATACCACCGTGTTGAATTTCAACTGTTATGGAAGTAGCACCGGCATCAACGGCATTTTCCATAAGTTCTTTTACAACAGATGCAGGGCGTTCAACCACCTCACCCGCTGCGATTAAATCAGCCATATGTTTTGGGAGTTTATTAATTTTTGCCATTGGTCAGCACCACCTTTCAAAATTATAATTTATAAAGTAACATAATAAAGTTCATTCCACTTTATATTTCCTTCTTTTAAGTTATTGACAAAATCATCAAGTTTGCACAAAGGATGTACAACATCATTAGAATCGTCTTGAACTCGGAGTAATACGGCAATCTTATGTTCAGGTGATTCGTTTATATAAAACTCAAGAATTTCTTGTACAGTTTTTTCCCATTTGTAAACCACATTAACCCAAGGAACATCTTTTTTTGATATATCAAAGAAAGATTCTTCAAAACATATTGGTTCTGGCAGCCAAACATTATACCAGTATCCCAACAGTTTATCTGCAGAATTAAAATTATAATCTTCAGAATAGAATGGGTTTGAATCTATATTTCTTGGAAAAGCATCAATGATAATATTGTTCATATTGTTGGGTTTAGACAATTCTCTCTGTCCAACACAGATAATCGAAAAGTCAATCCAAATCATAATACTCACCTCTTCATTTTTAAGTTTCATCAAATGAAAATAAAAATCTTAGACGATTCGTGAATTGTCCCTACGGAACGTGACGCCGAGTCGTCGTCCCCTATATTTTGCACTTTGCATTTTGCACTTTTTTAGTTCTTTGCTTTATCTATAAGTTCGTAGAGAAGTCCCATTGCTTCGATTGGGGTTAGTGTGTTTATGTCGATTGTGCGGAGTCTGTCCATTATGTATTCTCTTGAATTTGATTCAAATGAAGTCTGGATTTCTT
>CALCBQ010000012.1 GCA_937897215.1 uncultured Clostridia bacterium
CGAGGGAGGGTAATAGGTTATGTCTATGCAAAGAGTTCGACAAACTATAATTTGTTAAACAAAAAGGGGCACTTTTAGTGCCCCCTTTTCTTATGCTTATACTATTTTTAGAACTTGCGCCAGACCATTTTGTCAACTACGCCGGTATAAGACTGAATAAGTTTAACTACTTTATTTGAAACAATTTCGTCAACATAATCAGGTACAGGAATTCCTAAATCATCATTCTTATTCATTTCAACTGCAGTATCAACTGCCTGAAGAAGTGATTTTTCGTCGATACCTGCAAGTACAAAGCACGCTTTATCAAGTGCTTCTGGTCTTTCAGTTGATGTACGAATACAAACTGCAGGGAAGGATTTGCCGATACTTGTGAAAAATGAACTTTCTTCAGGTAAAGTGCCACTATCTGACACTACTGCAAAAGCATTCATCTGTAAGCAGTTGTAATCGTGGAATCCAAGTGGCTCGTGTTGAATAACTCTCTTATCGAGCACAAATCCACTTGTTTCAAGACGCTTTTTACTTCTTGGGTGGCAAGAATAAAGAATTGGCATATCATATTTTTCTGCCATTTTATTGATTGCATTGAAAAGTGACAAGAAATTCTTCTCAGTATCAATATTTTCTTCTCTATGCGCTGAAAGAAGAATGTATTCACCTTTTTCAAGCCCAAGTTTAGAGTGAATATGCGACATTTCGATATCTGCAAGGTTATTGCGAAGTACTTCTGCCATTGGAGAGCCAGTTACATATACTCTTTCTTTAGGAAGTCCGCATTCGTGAAGATATTTTCTTGCGTGTTCTGAATATGCAAGGTTTACATCAGAAATTATATCAACAATTCTTCTGTTTGTTTCTTCAGGAAGACACTCATCTTTGCAACGATTACCTGCTTCCATATGGAAAATTGGAATATGAAGTCTTTTTGCAGGAATTGCTGAAAGGCAAGAGTTTGTATCGCCTAAAACGAGCATTGCATCTGGCTTAATTTCATTCATAAGTTTATATGAACAATTAATGATATTACCAACTGTTGCGCCAAGGTCATCGCCTACTGCATCCATATAAACATCAGGGTCTTTAAGTTTCAAATCCTTAAAGAATACTCCGTTAAGGTTATAATCGTAATTTTGACCTGTATGTGCAAGAATACAATCAAAATATTGACGGCATTTATTGATAACAGCGGCAAGACGAATAATTTCAGGACGTGTGCCTACGATAATTAAAAGTTTTAATTTGCCGTTGTCTTGAAATTTAACATCTGAATAATCTAATTTCATTTATGTTATCTCCTTTATGAAGAAAATATCTTAATATACTTTGTTTCATCCAAGTTTGAGATAAAATTGTTCACAGTGCATTTTGAAGTGAGTGGTGCTGTACGAGAGTGTACCGCTCCGAACGAAAAAATGTGCTGTGGGCGATTTTAGCCAAACTTATACCTCCAAGAAAAATGTGTCGGGACGAGATGGGTCAAAGCACTCATTACACCACATAAAAGTAACCATATCGGTATCCCCAAGATTCTCGATATTATGAGTGTAACCTGTTGGAATATCAACTACCTCAAGTTTTTCGCCTGAAACGAAATACTCAATTACTTCGTCGCTATCAATTCTTCTGAAACGGATTACACCGTTACCTGCTACTACCAAGAATTTTTCATTCTTTGTATGATGCCAATGCTGACCTTTTGTAATGTGTGGCTTTGAAATATTTACTGAAAACTGACCATTATTTACGGTTCTTAAAATTTCAGTAAATGAGCCACGGTCGTCAATATTCATTTTAAGCGGATACGAAAACTTGTCCTTTGGCAAGTAAGAAAGATATGTACTATAAAGTTTCTTACTGAAACTACCTTCTGTCATATCAGGTACCATTTTGTTTTCGCGACTCTCTTTAAACGAATAAATCAAATCAACAATTTCACCTAAAGTGATTTTATGTTCAACAGGTACTTTGCAGAAAGCTCCATCTTTTGTTTCGTTACCGCACATTGCGTTGATAATTTCTTCAACAACATCGTCAACATAAACAAGTGTCATAGGATGATTACGGTCATTAACCTGAATTGGCAAATCCTTTGCAATATTGTTACAGAATGTTGCAACTGCGCTATTGTAATTTGGTCTGCACCATTTACCGAACACGTTAGGATAACGGTAAACAAGCACTTTTGCGCCTGTTTCTTTAGCGTATTGGAAGAACAAATCCTCCCCTGCTTTTTTGCTTTGTCCGTAAGGGTTATCTAAAGCTGCCTGTGTTGAAGATGAAAGCAATACAGGGCAAGTATTATTATACTTCTTGAGAGTTTCAAGAAGTGTTGAGGCAAAGCCGAAATTTCCTTCCATAAATTCTTCTGTATTCTGTGGTCTGTTGACACCCGCAAGGTTTACTACAAAATCGCAACCATTACAATATTCATCTAAAAGTGCTTTATCTGTATCGATGTCAAATTCACAGATTTCAAGGTCTTCTGGCAGATTTGTAGTCTTGTTCTTGCCTTCTTTAATTGTGTTAAGAGTTGCAACAAGGTTTTTACCAACAAAACCTTTAGCGCCTGTAACAAGAATTTTCATTTTATTTACCCCAATTTGCAAGTTCGTTCTGAATATATGAAAGCGATAAAAGTTTTTCTTTAACTTGTTCAACTGTCATAAGAGTTGTATTGTTTGAGTTGAACTCTGTAAGTGGATTGCGCTTAACATCGCCATCTTTGAAGTATTTATCGTAGTTAAGACCGCGCTTATCAGCAGGCACTCTATAGAAGTCGCCCATATCGATAGCGTTTGCACATTCCTCATTTGTAAGAAGTGTTTCATACATTTTTTCGCCATGGCGGATACCGATAACTTTAATTTCTGTATCAGGTGCGAAAAGTTCTTTAACTGCTTGTGCCAATACTTCAATTGTGCAAGCAGGTGCTTTTTGAACAAGAATGTCGCCGCTTTCGCCATTTTCGAATGCGAAAAGCACAAGGTCAACTGCTTCTTCCAAACTCATTACAAAACGAGTCATTGAAGGTTCTGTAATTGTAATTGGTTTGCCTTCACGAATCTGGTCAATCCAAAGAGGTACAACTGAACCACGAGAGCAAAGAACATTACCATAACGAGTGCAACAAATCTTTGTTTTTTCAGGAGAAACTGTTCTTGATTTTGCTACTACAACTTTTTCCATCATAGCTTTTGATGTACCCATAGCATTTACAGGGTATGCTGCTTTATCAGTTGAAAGACAGATTACACATTTTACGCCTTCGTCAATAGCAGCTGTAAGAACATTATCTGTACCTAAAACATTAGTTTTAACTGCCTCAACAGGGAAGAATTCGCAAGATGGAACTTGCTTAAGTGCTGCAGCGTGGAAGATGTAATCAACTCCATGCATAGCATTTTTAACTGACTGCAAATCTCTTACATCGCCGATATAGAACTTAAGTTTATCAGCAACTTCAGGGTATTTCTGTTGGAATTCGTGGCGCATATCGTCTTGTTTTTTCTCATCACGAGAAAAAACACGAATTTCGCCGATATCAGTTTCTAAGAATCTTCTGAGAACTGTGTTACCAAATGAACCGGTACCACCTGTAATCATTAATGTTTTACCTTTGAACATTTATATCACTTTCCTTGAAAATAATTTCTTTTTTAATATATTTAACAACATCTTGAATGGCTTTGTTCTGAAATATGCCAACAAGAAGATTATATTCGGTATTATACCACAAATAATTGCTTTTGTCATAAATAATATGTATGTATTATTTATTGGTAAGTTAGTGCATATAATCCAACACACACCACCTGCAAATATGGTTACAAGCGTATATACACAATACTTGATAAAATATGGTGTGGCTTTCTTTTTGAATCCGTATTTATAAAGCACATAAGGTTCAACCCACAGTGAAGTTGTTACAGTACTTATAAGAGTACCTAACAGTACACCTTCAACGCCCATATAAATTGCCAACGGAATTGATGCCACAAGATTTATTACTGATTCTACAATAGGTTTATGCCTGTCATACCAGAAAATACCTAACGCATCACGAGTGGTAAGCACAGGCTGACGCATACCTAACATATAAAAGTTGATTACAATAAGGGCTACGATTTTTATATCGAAAAGATACTCACTGCCTACCCACAATGTAACAAACGGATTAAACAACACAAACAGACAGATTGACGAAAATCCAATTACCCATGCACCTATAAGATTAAGTGCATTAAAAACAGTTTCTTTACGCTCACCGTCATCAGTTTCTGCACCAAGATTACCCACACTTGAGGTAATCGACTGGAACAAAATGCTGACAATAGATATAAGTGTATTTTTTATAAGATAATAGTTTGAATAAAGTCCTACCGAAACAACGCTTACAAATTTTGCCATAATAATATTTGTTGTTCCGTTTACCACTACACCGCCTACTCGGTGTGATGTCATTGCTTTAATATTCTTAAATACTTCTTTTTTAGTTTCCTTATCAAGTGGCTCTGCATTTTTCATATCAAGATAAGGATATTTTTTATTTACAAGCATTGAAACGAAAATGTTTTGTCCCAGTGTGCAAGCAATCATAATTATAAGATAACTAAAATAATTGTGTGTTAAAAGTAAGAAAACAATCTGCAACACATTCATCAAAAGCACTGTTGCTTGATGAATAACATTTGAAATATACTGTTTCTGGTCAGCAATCAATAATGTTTTTTTATAAACGAAGAAATATGACGCTGCACTGTTAAACACAAACATAAGATATATGAGCCGTATATGCGGAATATTCGGCAATTCCTCAACAACAAAATCAAGGAATGGTGTAAGCGCCGCACCGATTACAAAAACAAGAGTACCAATCAGCGTATATACCTTTTTATAGAAAAGCATAATAGAATTGATTGTTTTCTCATCTTTATCATAAATGGGCTTGTAAAGACAGAAACAGATGGCTGTGCCTAATCCTAATTCTGCCAACGACAGCATTGACAAAATATTTGAGAACACACCATTAAGTCCCAGATATTCAGTTGAAAGTACATGGACAAATATTCTTCGCGACACAAATACGATGATAAAATTCACCACTTGTGCAAGAGAAGTATATTTGATATTTTTTAGTGAATTATCAATTCGGGACATAGTTTTCTCCATTTTTTATTTTTTGATTTCTTCTAATAATTTTTCTACATTATCAAAATCTTCTGCGTGAGAGCGTATCCAATCAAAATCCTTATTCCACCACTGTGCATCTAAAAGTTTTTGAATAACATCGTCTGGAAATCTCTTTTTTATTACTTTTGCAGGTACTCCACCAACTATAGAATATGGCTCAACATCTTTAGTAACAAGAGCACAAGAGCCAATCACTGCACCATCACCTATTTTAACACCAGCAATTATGCGCACATCATTGCCAATCCAAACATCATTACCAATTTCAGCAACTGTTCCGTTATCATCTGTAAATGAAAACTCCTGAAATTTGTTTTTTGAAACTAAACTCAGCTGCGAAGCATTGTTTGTTGCATAAAATGCCGGATGCGTAGATGCAAACTCACTGGTAGGATGTTTACCATCAATAACTGAAATACCGGAGCCAATTGAACAGAATTTACCGATTCTCACATTATTAAGAGTGGTTTTTGAACCTATATAGCTGGCAAATCCCATTTTTGTATTTTTCACAGATGACCAACGACCTATATAGTTATTTCCCTCTAATATGGTGTTTTTATTTGTTTTTGCAAAATGTGAAACTCTACTTGAGCTTATTTTTTTCATAATATTGCCTCATTTTAATCTATTTTTAATTTTGACAATAAATTTTCTTATTGCTCTATATAGTTTAATTTCTATACTTTTAATTAAAGATAAATCTAAAAAATACCTTTCAATTATTATGTTCTTTACCTTTACACATTCTTCCACGGGGCGCTGCGAAAGCCCGAAGTTTTTTTGTCTATATGCTGTACCATACTCAAAGGTACAATAAAACTTTAATTCTTTTGAAAGACGAATCAGTAAATCATAATCCTCAAACAAAGACGAGGTTTCATCGTATAAACCTACATCGATAACTGTTTTTCTTGGATAACAACAGTCACGCATTAAAGTTTTTGTTATTTTCTCTTTAAGTAATGAGTCAAAAAGATTGCCTTCAAAATACTCGCTCTTTTTATAATCAAGATAACGAATTATATTATCTTCTTCATCGCAATAAACGATTTTTGAATATGTTAAAACATTTCCACCTTTTTCATTCAATAACTTCATTTCATTTTCGAGCTTTTGATTATTGAAATAAAAGTCATCTGCGTCAAGAGTAGTTACATATTCACTTGTAGCAGTTAAAATGCCTGTATTTCGTGCGTGAGATACTCCCCCATTCTGTTCAAGGTATATTCCTTTAACATTTGAATATTTAGACTCATACTCCTTAATAATCGCTACTGAATTATCCTTTGAGCAGTCATCAACTACAATTATTTCGTCAGGCACAAGTGTTTGAGATAACACGCTATCGAGACATTTTCTTATAAACTTTTCATTATTATAATTGGGAATTATAACTGACAAACTCATCATCTAGCAACTCCGTTTTTTTGTTTCATTTTCGGTAATTTATCATTGCTTAAAAAGAAGAATGCATAAGCTATAGCCATAATAAATGATGTATTAAACGGCAACCAAGACATACTGCTTTCAGCAATAATGAGCATCATGAGAAGATAGATTGCCAATGCTTTACAGCTCTTTGTTTTATTACAATATGAATAGACAACTACTGCAATAAATGCAAAAATAATTAGTCCCATAAAATACCAATTTTTACCGAAATCACAGATAAAATAGTAATACATCGATGGCATAGCATTAAAGTATTTAGTGCCTATATACTGATAATCTGCAAGCACAAGACCAATTTCGTTTCTTAAAAGCGGATAATCAGTAAGACCTAATCCATTTGTAAGCATTTTAACTGTATCAGTAATACCTGCAAACATTACATTGCCTAACTGCGGTGTAGTATATGTACCATTTGCATTCAGAATAGAAAGATATGTAAATGGACCTGTAAAGTTACTTATAAGAGTTTTAATAGCACCCATTGCTAATGTGTTTTCTTCTTCAACACGGCCAGATGTCATATAAGCTGCAACAAGAGTTGCCACTGATACTACTATACCAACCTTTAGTTTGCCTTTTTTGTATCGAATATATGTTTTATACTGATACATAAAATTAACCACAATAAATACTGACAGTTCAAAAATAATCATACGTCCGCCACTTATAATTGAGCGCAAAAAGATATTACAGAACATAATAACTGTAGTAAATTTATTGTATTGCTTATCAAAAATATTTATGGCAAATACGATTTCAGAAACCATAACCATAGGGTCAAACAAGAATGTAACTATTCTGTATTCAAATGGAGATGAGAAATTATCTTCTGAATAGTAGAATCCACGAACTTCATCGTAACCCATACCAGCACTGAAAGATATAAGCAATTCTATTGCCTTACTCATATAATAAGCAAAAATTATAACCTGCAATACAGAGAAAATAAGTTTACGGTATTCATAATAGTATGTCTGTTTATTTTTGCTTAAAGTGTATTTACTGTTGAAAATCTTAGCAATAAGCATAAACAGGTGCCCGAATACATTGAATACTATACCACCTATAATAAACATCTTGTATATATGGCCACCTGGCGAATAAAACCCAAGAAAATCAGTTGCGGAAACAGTAATCCATAAAAGCCATATTAAATTGAAAAACACTATGGGGTTGCTTAATTTTCGGTACAACAGTAACGCTACTGCAAACATACCAAGGTAAGCAATTATGGCTATAATGTCCATAAGTTATCCTCACTTACTTAATAAATCAATAATTTTTTTTGTCTGAACAAGATAGTTCTTGTTATTTAATGCAAATTCTCTTGCTTTATTTCCTATTTCAGATTGTTCCTCATAAGATTTGTTAAAAACACTCTGAATTGCATCTGCCATAGCTTTAGCAGAATCATTTTCAGGAACAATTAAATATTCTTTATACTCTTTTGGCATACCATCAAGCATATAACAGATTACAGGTCTGCCCGAAAGCATATACTCAAGATTTTTTGACGGGAATGAATATTTGGTAAATTCTTCATTATTCTGTCTTGGGTTAACTAAAACAGTTGCCTTTTGTTGTTCTTCGTGTAAAAGTTCTGTTTCAAGAAACTCAAACCATTTTATACGAGAATCTGTTTTTGATGCATTGACTACATCTTCTGCACCATCGCCATTGCCGTAGAATACAAATTCTGCATTTTCATCATCTATATACTTTATTGCATCAAGAAGTACTGTAACTCCGTATTTTTTCTGCATAGCCCCTGAATAAAGCACACGTTTTTTACTTTTATCAACATCAAGATTTTTATAGTTATAACTTTCTGATGCGATACCCTCAACAACTGTATATGGTTTTTCAATCGGCAAACAAGAATGCATTTGTTCAGTCAACAATACAAGCGAATCAACAACAGAAAAACTCTTTTCAAAAAGCCATTGAGTAAATTTTAAAGACAATTTGTTGTATACGGACTTTTTCTCTTTTAAGCCCATATATTTAGGCAAGTCTGTTATTACAAGGCACACATTAAGGTTGTATTTTTTCTTTAATTTCAACAATGGGAGCAAAAATGGGAAATACGCCGAATAAACAATTACATTTGTCTTCCTGTTCTTTCCGTTTACGCTTAACCATTTACCGAAATTCTTTTTCACTGAAAAGAGCTTTGAAAACATACTCCAGACCCTTGTCCGTCTAAAAGGCAGACAATAGTTTGTTCCGCCCATTTCGCCTTTCCACTCATAACCTTGCGACACACCTAAATCTTTGAAAGAACTGTTAAGAGCATAACAAGTAAACACTGTTACAGGTTTTTTCAGATTTTCTTCAAGTCCTTTTATGATGTTCTTTTGAAGAATATCGGCAGAAACAGCATTCTGAATATTGAATTTTTTTGAAAGTTCCTGAAATGAGTTTTCAGGATAAATTGAGCCGATAAAAACAATATTATCCATTATGCACCCTTAATTTTCTTGAGTATTTTTTTGAATGTGCCGAGGAAAAGATTTTTTTCGTAATCATTCATACAGAATAACAACATTGTAATTCCAAAAAATCCTACGAATACTACACCGTTGACTACGAAACGCAAGAAGCCCGCACTCATTGGATTAAAGTTTTCAAGTAAGAGTCCTACGCCTAAACTCAATGCAAGCCACGGTGTAACTTTCAGATATGTGGATTTAAAGAATTTCCACATTTTTAGATGAAGTACTTTCACATGAATTACTACCATAAGTACTGTTCTTAGCATATATGCAACAAAGATTGAAAATGACGCGCCAATTGCCCCGTAATACTTGGCAAACACGGCAGAAAGTACTATATTTGTAACACCCATTGCGATAAACACAAATGACTGTAATTTAACCTTATTTTCAACAATAATAGTTGTATTTGCAATCTGCAAAGGCAGATAGAAGAAACTTGGGATTATAAGGAAAACCGCACAAAGATAACTTTCTACGAAGTCCGGTTTATTCCAGATATCTACGATAAACGATTTACCGAATGATATAAATCCTACACACAAAATACCGATAATCATACATTGAAGGCGCCCGATTTTTATCATCAAATCCATAAGTTCGGTATCTTTTTTACCTTGGTAAACAAGTTTTGAAATTCTTGGCATAAACATACCATTGATTGCAGTTGCGAAGGTATAAACATAACCTTCAATAGTATGTGCAAGCCCGAAAACTGCAGAGCCGATAGCACCTGTTGAGGAAACCGCAACGATAATTGACGGTGTAATATTGAATATCATTCTTTGAGCGATACTGCCTATTGTAGTCCATAAAGAGAAATTAAAAATCTCTTTAAGAATACCTTTATCGTTGCATCTGAGATTTACTTTAACCGTTGTTTTCTTTTTAACTATTATGTATTTGATTACGATTGTGAGAAGTCCTGAAATTGCATTTACAGTAACTAGGGCATATACTCCATATCCCAGTAAAAGTGCAACTACCATTGCAACAATGATAAACACCTTATGGAACAAATCGGCAAACTTATGCCACGCGAAAAGTTCGTGTGAAGTAAGAATACCATTAAGATTTGTAAACGGGAATGAAATCACACTGAACAAACCTACAATAACATAAAGGACTTTGAATGTTTCAAGCTCCGATGCAGAAAGATTGCTATATAAACTATCAATGAAAATTCCTACCACAAGCAAGGCAGTCAGAATTACTGCATCAATAATAAGGTAAAGTTTATATGCAACACCAAGGAAATTATTAACCGCTTGTTGATTGCCTTCTGCTCTGTACTTTGAAATAAAGCGTGTAACAGCGGCACTCATACCAAAATCCATAACGAACAATGTTATAAGTGATGTTGCAAGAGTATACAGTCCATAATTACTTGAACCGATTTCTGAAATCATCCAAGGTGTATAAATAAGCCCTGCTATCATATTGAATGCGATAGCGAAGTATGACATCAACGCACCTAATTTAATTTGTTTTGAACTGTTCATAAAAGTTATCCTAATAAATTACTCAAATTCTCATCCCAATTTTTTCTGACACTTTCAATTGAGAAAATGTTATAAATCGGGTCAAAAAGTTCTATTTGTTCTTTAATTTCTGTTTTTCTTGCTAAATCTTCAAGAGCTATATGTAACTCATCTAAAGAATCAATTTTTATAACCGGCGCATTACAATCATCAAGTTCTTTGTATTTTAACCAATTACCCTGAATCATAACTGAGCCAGAATACATTTGCTCTTTCATTGCATTTGAGAAAGCGTCTGAATTGCGGAGATTAAGATAAATATCTGTTGCGAGGCACATAATTGAATTGCGTTCAAAAGGAACATATTTTTCTAAAATCTCATAACTGCAACCACATTTTTCTGCCGCAAGTTTAACATCTTCAACATATTGCTGACTTATTATTCCATACTGAAGTGGGATAATAAGGTGCATTTTATCTCTGATTTCTTCACTGATTAAAGAAATTTCATTACAGATTATATCCTGATGCTGTGCCGGGTCTGCATTGTAGCCACAAACCACACACAGTTTGCCTTCGGGTATATTGAATTCTTTACGACACTCTTCAATAGTTTTTTGTGGAGCGAAGTCGTGAATACCTTGAATTCCGCCACCTGCAAAACGACCGAATGTAAGAATATTATCATACTCTGTACCAAATCTTTGCTTAAACACATCTTTACAATGTTCAACAGTTACTGTAATCAAGTCAGCGTAAGGTATGACTTGTTTCTGCTTTTCAGCTTCTTTCTGTGGCGGACAGAGAATATCTGTACCCCAGAAAGATATTACAAGTTTTTTGAAGTTTTTTCTGAAAATTTTGTAAAGCTCACAGCTTGACCTATGCAAATAATGAATATGGCACACATCAACTTTGCCAAGTTTTGCAAGAAATATTAGTTTTCGTACAAAACGTTTTATTGTTGCAAGTTTACCATTGCCGTCAGTTGCTTTTCCAGGAGAAAAAACCTTTATATTGTTTTCTTTGTAATATTCTTCATACTGTTTCGGAATGTCCTTAACAGAATGACGGAGAATATATATATCGTATCCCCTACCGGAAAGCATATTTTTACAGAAATTGTAAATATGCATAGAAGAGGCATCGCTGATAATTAAGTACTTAATTCGTTTTTCTTTCATTATTAAAACCTACTTACTTAATTTTAAGTTTTCTCTTCACACTTTTAATAACACCTTTTGCGTCGCCTTTAAACAAACGGCGAAGAATTCCGCTTATTCTTCTTGTAATTGTTACAAACACATTTTTTTCGCCTATAAGGTCAATCATTGCTTGTTTATAAAGAGTATTTATAACAACATATTTGGGGTGTTTTAATGGGAATTCTAATTCTTCGCTATCACAATAGAAAACTTCTTGTTTTACTTTTGATAAACTTTCAATATTAACATTAGAATGAGTACTGTTTTCACCAAGACCTACATTCTTTACAAGGTTTTTAACAGGAACAATACACAACTGATTATTCAATAATCTTGCATAAGTTTCAACAGTTTCCCAATGAGGATAACCGTGGCTTTGATGTTCAAGACAGGTCTGATGATACTTCTGTTGACTTTTTCTTTGTCTTGAAGCCAAAAGATTTTTCATATGATACTCATCTTTAAGGAATTCATAGTTTTCTTCCCAAGTATCTGCTACTCTTTTCCAAGTTGCCCAACCCCATACAGAGCCGGTTGCTGCAAAGAAATAACTGTCAGGACACTGAAATCCTTTAACCTGATTCATACCACAGATTTTATTAATTCTTGTATCATTTTCGTACTTATCAAGAAGTTCTTTACAATATTTGAAAAAACTCTGACTTGGAACAACATCATCTTCTAAAATGATACATTTATCCACAAGCGAAAATGCCCATTTATGACTATAGAATGTTGATGGGTCGCAACCGTAATTTTTATCATTATAACAACGATAAACTTCACATTCCCAGTCAATATTTTCAGCTATTTCACGGCACTTCATAATGCCATCCATATCTTTTTCGTTTCTTGGACCATCCTGCCATAAAAGGAGTTTGCTTGGTCGCGCCTTGCGAACTGCTTCAAAACTTTTTGCAAAGCAATCATCACGTACAAAAAATATGCATAACACGGGAACATCAATAAGCCAAGATTTCTTTTCAGACATATAATTGTTCCTCCTTATTTATAAACTGGTATTCTATTAACGGAATAATCAAAAATGCTGTTATTGAGATTTCAGGTGTAACAGGGTTAAGAATTGAAAGCAAAATATAGACAATAAACACCGGAATCAAATGGCGCATACCACTTCTATTACAAAGATAGTGCCATACAGATGCAATGAATCCTACAAATCCACCAAATCCGATAATTCCGCCACCTGACAATTTTCCAAAGAAAGTAGAATGGGAGTGGTCCACTAACCATTCGTTATAATGAATAGTTAAATTCGCACCAAAAAGCGGACTTCTCAAAAATAGCATAAGGTTTGCCTTATACAAAGACCATCTGCCAAAATCTTCTTCTCCACCAAGAATATAATACAAACTATAGAAATGATGTGAGAGTGCACTTAAACTGACATTATTCGCCAAAAACCAAACTATACTTCTAAAAGAAACTGCTAAAGTGATAAACAATACCAATGTTATTACCTTTTTTGCAGACATTTTTCCCTGAGTAAGAATTACATAGAAAATAGAAATAACTGAAAGTAAGATAAGTGTTGTGTACTGAGAGAAAACAGAAAATATCAAGATAAAAACTAAACTTGACATTGCAATAAATTTCTGTTTGCCTTTTGCTCTGCCTATAACACTTGTAAGATATGGTGCAAACATACCAAGACAATAACAGAAACCAAAACCACCGATATTTTTCTTGATTTGTGAAATTATGTAAGGGTCTATTACACTTGATGCTAATTTTCGTGAAATTGTAGGGTCATAAGCATATTCCCTGAATGTAACAATCATTATATATGCAAGAATAGCACAAGTTGCAATACAAATCCATTTCATTAATACTGTATCTTTAATATCAATCAAATATTGACAAATTAAATATGGTAATATCCACAAATAAAATGGTACCGCAATACCAGTTGCGTGACTTAAACTTCCTCTGAAGTTTATTACATATGAGCACATAAATGTTATAACTACTAATATAACATTTATTAGAAAAACTTTTCTGAACGTTTTTCCTTCAATAAAGGCGAAAGCCAAAAATGGCACACTTATTGCTACTATAATTGAATACTCAACGCTAAATTTCAAACTTGGCACTAGCAGTAATGCAATAATTACCATTACATATAGAAAAACAAAAATTCTTTTTATGTTTATAAAAGCTCTCATTATTTACCAATCATTTCCTTATATAAATCTATATAATCGCCTATAAGCTTATTTTTATCAAAATTGTTTTTTGCAAATTCAACACAAGTACTGAAATACTTGTCTTTTCCGTTTCTTCTGATTTCTTCAACCGCTTCTGCTATTTCGTCAATAGTTGCATTGAGTTCAACTACTTTTCCGCAACCATTGCCTATAAGTTCAGGTGTTGCAGTTGAATTATAGCCGATAACAGGCGTGCCTGCTGCGATTGATTCTGCAGTCATCTTGCCAAAAGTTTCTTGCACGGACAAAGACAGCATTGCGTCAGCCATTGAGTAATACTCAACCATTTTTTCGGCTGATTTTACCTCGCCTACACTGATTATGTTTGAAGGTAAATCTATTTCATCTACAATTCTGCCTACAAGCACAAATTTGATGTGCGGCATTTTTTTGGCAAGGTCAACTACTTTTGTCAAGCCCTTTTCTGCACACCATTTATGAGAAACGCTCATAAGAACAAATTCGTCTGAAAGACTCAGTTCTTCTTTGAGTTCCTTTGTATCTCGCGGATAGAATGTATTCAAATCAATCCAGTTATATATTCTCTTGATAATCTTTGCATTTTCAAAAATCGGTGCTTTTTTTGCATCGTTAGTAAGCCAGTCGGATACACCGATTACTGCAAGGTTGTTGATTTTTCCGAAAAGCTCTTTTTTGTCATCAAACATTTTTCGTGTTCTGTCAAAGAACCAACTTTTATTGTATTTTTCAATAATAGGACAATTGTCGCACTGTGTCTGCCATTTCCAACAATCATCCGCAGTATAATGACAACATTTTCCTGTAAAGAACCAGCAATCGTGAAGTGTAATCACGGTTGGTATATCTTTTTTTGCAATATAGTTTAACAGCATCGGCAAATTTATAAAATTGCCGTGAAGATTTCGCAAATGAATAACATCGGGCTTAATATTCTCAATATGATTCAAAAGTTTTTTTGTGGATTGCTTTGAGAAATATCCTTGAGTACCAAGAAGTCTTGATAGAAACGCATGGCAATTCCAGTCAAACTTATCGCCAACTATGTAAATATTGTCTTTTGATTCAGTTGATTTAGGAACTGCTACGAAAGACTCATACCCTTGATTTATCAGTTCAATATCAAGTTCCATAGTTGTTCTGCCTGTACTACTGCTACCGTACAAGGCATTAATCTGCAAAATCTTCATTTTGTTTACTCCAAAATTATAACTTACTTCTTAAATCTTCTGACAACATTTTATTGTAGTCAGCTTTGTTGTGATATTTTTTACCACACTCATAGCCTTTAAGTGCTATTTCGGTTAATTTAGTTTCATCACTCAACACAATATTGAGTTTTTTTACAAGGTCGTCTTTATTGTCAGCAACAATTGCACAATCGTTTCTGATTAAATGCTCAATTGATGCTACATCTTTAGGGCCGATTGCAAGAATTGGTCTTGCTATTTTCAGATAGTCAACAATTTTTGTTGAGAACGACTGACGTACTGCCAATTTACTCTTAAAATCAGCGGACTCAACGTGAATAAGCATATCTGCATCACTTTGGATTTTTGGAATTTCACTTGACGAAACAAAGCCCATAACCTGAGATGCATTATTAACATTCAATGATTTCTTCATTTCATCAGTTAATGGTGTGCCGGTATAAATTTTCATTTCTGCTTTTACTGAGTCTGCATTGATTTCTTTCAAGGCATCAGCAATAATTGCAAGAGAACGCCAACGATTTGTGCCGATATTACCTGTAAACACCAGTTGTAACGGCTTGTTGTACTGTTCTTTTACCTGTGCCGGCTCATCAAAGTTTGCAGATTTTGTTAAAATCTTGCAAGGCACTTTGAATATCTTTTCATACTCTGAACGCTGAATTTCAGAAATTGTATAAAGGATTTCGCACTGTTTTACTACTTTTCTGACTTTTGCTCTACACAAAAATCTGTTAATCCAATAAAGTGGCGAAAGTGAAAACTGCTTCAATGTATAAACATCATCAGAAACATATCCATACATTGGCACGCCTGTATATTTTTTGATAAAGTTTGCAATTCTGTTCATATGTCTTACATAATAAACAGGTTGGAAGATTATATCAGGGTTAAAGTCGTCAATAAACTTTTTAAGCTCAGGAGATTTCCAACGACCAATTTGCCATATAAAGTCCCTAGCCCAGAACATAACAGTCCAACGCTTTTTACGAGCAAGGTCTGCAGATTTTGGCTCGACAATATCGGTATTATCAGTTTTTTCTACAAACACTTCTTGCCCTGACGGTACTTTTGGATTTTTGAGATTTCTGAACATTGACTTTTCAGTTATCTGAAAAAACTTTGAAACAAGGTCTGTTTCCGGCTTACCGTATTTACAATAGATATTTGCTATTTCAACATCTTCTAACCCTTCAAAAATATTGCTGAAGGAATTGCCGAAGCTATTATCTTTTGTCCAAGGAGTACTTGATAAAATCAAAATCTTCATTACTTAAAGACCTTTCTTGTTTTTATGCGTAAGACATAATTCTGAGTGCGATACTTACAAAATTAAATCTAAGAAGTTTATAAATAAGTGCAAATGCTAACTTAGTTTTCTTGCTCTTGAAATATGGTGCAGGATGATTTTTACGCCACACATTTCTTGTGTTTTTATGATTAAGTAAATCTTTTGCAATCTTTTCTTTTTCTTTGTATGGCATTGGATTTTGTGAAGACATAACTTTGAAAAGATATGCTATTGTACTTCTGCAAAGCAAATCGTCAACTTTTTTCATTGACTGTTCATTCTTTGTGCCTGTTTCATTTAAGAATGAAATTGCTTTTTCATCCATAAGCCAGATTATTTGTTCAAAGCCCGCATGGTATTCACTGGTAATTGAACCTGCTCGCTTCAAGTTAAGAAGTGATGGTTTTGTATAAACTGATAATTTATTGGCAACCGCCATAAAATCCATCATAAAGAAGAAATCTTCAGCGATATATCCTAACGGGAATCTAATATTATTATCAATGATTACACTTGCACGGTACAAAACTGCCGTTGAGCGATGTCCCCTCGCCTTACCGATAAGAATTTCTATTGCATAATCACGAGGATTTGACTCAAACAGATTTTCAGAAAAATGATACGCTAATTCTTTTCTGTCTGTATTTTCATATACTTTATAATATGTATTAGGCAAAACTGCATCAGAGTTTTCTCTTTCTGCAATTTCTACCATATCTGCAAGTGTTGTTTCTTCAATAGCGTCGTCAGAGTCAAGGAAAAATAGATATTTGCCCTTTGCATTTTCAACACCCGCATTTCTTGCAGATGATAAACCGCCATTTTCTTTATGAATTGCTTTTACACAAGTGTACTTTGAAGCAAGTTCATCACAAAGTTGAGGACAGTTATCGGGAGAACCGTCATCAACCAGAATTATTTCGATATCTTTATAAGTTTGTTTCAAAACTGAATTCAAGGCAGTTTTAAGATACTTTTCAGTTTTGTATACGGGAATAATTACAGAAACCATATATTCTACCTCTCATCAATTTTAATTTAAGTCAATCCAACTGCCTAATCGTTTTTCCCACTCTTTTGGTTTGAACTCGCCAAAACCTCCACCGTGGAAAAATGTGTATTCGCCAAAATAGAGTTTACCGTTGAGTTCATATAAATCTATTCGGACATGTCGCATTCCTTTTGAAAGTTTTGCGGCAATTTCTTTCATTTCTTCGAATTTTTCAGGTTTTTCTATTTGTTTGCCTGACTGCGGATGAATATTCACAATATCAAGATGATTAAAATCCATATCAAAGAAATCGAATTTAACATCAATATTTCTGTCTGTTGCAATAAACATAAGCTTTGGCTCGCCGTTAAAACAGAAGAATTTATAATCTTCAATTGCTTTTTCAGGTGCAGATTCATCAACCATAAACTGTTCTGCAATAATTTTAGGTTGAATACCTTTGTATGGGTACTCACGACCTGCAAAGAAGTATTCTCTTTTGAGACGATTCTCAAAATGAGCACGAAGTCCATTCATTTCTTCTTCAGTCAAGGCGGATTTATTTTTAATTACTTTTGTACTACCTGAATCGTGATTACATTTGAGAACAAATTTTTCAGGTAATTTGTCAAAATTTATTTCTTCAAACGAATTCCATACACCAAGAAGCGGAAAAAGATGTTCTTCGCCCCACACTTCTGCTATATGTTCACGGACTGTAAGTTTATCTACAAGGTTTGTGTATTCAGGGCACTTTTTATTGACCTTTAACCACTGAAGTTTTTCGGTATATGTTTTTGGATTTTTGAAATTCACAAATCTGCCTACTGTCAGAAAATAATGAATTTGCAAATATGCTTTATCAGGCAAAAATGAAAGTACATATCTCATTTTTCGTCTGAAGTCTGCTTTTAATATTTTTTTACAATTTATCATTGGTATGCGCCTCATTTGTCTTTTTCAAAAACCTTTAATAATGGCTTTTGAACAAACGATGAAATTTTATTAAGTATAAATGCTAAAAGGATAATTACACCTGTAATAAATAACCAGTTAAGTGGGAATGGTAAAAAGTTCAATTTTGGAATTATTCCTATCTGAACAAGGTAAATTTCAAGTGTAAGCCCTGAAACAAATGTAATTACCGATTTAATCCATTTTGGTAATTTTTCAAGCCAACTGTCAATTGACATAAAGCAACGGAATGTAACAGTTAATAATGCGAAAAGTACAAACTGATTTACTATTTGTAAACCTGAAATACTATCGACCCTGCTGAATATAATTTTACTTGTAAAATATGCTACAAATAAAACGGGAAGTAAAATCCAAGAAATAATTGATTTTTTATTGCGATATTTCTCCATATTCACTTTAAAGTAAGCACCTAAAAGCATTGCGAAGAAGAACAAAAATCTAATCATTGGCTCGCGGACTGTATCAATATGATAATAGGATTTATCATATACAAATATGTATATAAGAAGCCAGACAAGAGCTGTTACACCTGCAACTGCAGGTACATTATCTCTTAAACTCTGTGTTTTCATAACAAAGTAGAACGGAATGTAAAGAATCATAATCGATGGAATGAAATGAAAACTCCATGTAATTAGGAACCAACTGGCACTCAATATATCTTTAAGATTAAAATGTAATTGACGGAATCCTTCCGGATGCACTTCATAAAGGCAGTAAAAAAATGCAATAATAAGCACTGCTATAATTGATGGAATTAAAACTCTTACAAGTCGTTTTGCATACCATTTTGGGAAGCTATTTTTTACATTTGTAAGGCAAAAGCCAGACACTGCAAAAAATATTACATCTCCGAATAATCCCCCATTGGCAATTAAATCCGTCGGATAAACACCTACATAATGTGAATTTGTAATAATGCATGCAGCTAATGCTCTTAATACTGTTATGAAAAAAATCATATTATATAATCCTTATAAGTTTTCTTTATACCATTCAATAGCTAATTTAATTCCGTCTTGGAAGCTATAATCAGGGTCATAACCCAAAAGACGCTTTGCTTTTGAGATATCTGCATTACTGTGTTTGATATCGCCTTTACGGTCAGGGCCAAAGTTTGGCTCAATATCAAGACCCAACGCTGCTGTAAGTCCGTAATAAATATCAATAAGATATTCTCGACCACCGTAAGCGATATTGTATGCCTCGCCTGCTGCCTCGCTTGATGCAAGACACGCTTTAAGGTTCGCTTCGATAACGTTTTCAATGTATGTAAAGTCGCGGCTTTGTTTACCGTCGCCATTGATTGTTGGTGTTTCGCCGTTAAGGAGTTGCTTTAAGAACTTTGGAATAACCGCTGCATAAGCTCCATCAGGGTCTTGACGACGACCGAATACATTGAAATATCTCATTCCGTATGTATCAAGTCCGTAAAGTTTTGTGTAGAGTTTGCCCCACTCTTCATCACAACGCTTTGTGAGTGCATAAGGAGAGAGAAGGTTACCCTCTCTACCCTCATACTTAGGAAGATTTGGCTCGTCTCCATAAACTGATGAGCTTGAAGCATAAACAAACTTTTTAACGCCATTTTGTCTTGCCGCTTCCATCATATTAAGAGTACCTTCGATGTTGTTTTTGCAATAGAACAAAGGCATTTCAATAGAACGAGGAACACTACCCCAAGCGGCTTGATTAAGAACATAATCTACGCCCTCACACGCTTTCATACAAGTATCAAGGTCTTTAATATCGCCTTTAATAAATGTATAGTTAGGGTTATCGAGGAACATATCAACATTCTTTTGCTTACCTGTTGAAAGGTCGTCGAGTGCTTTTACTTTATAACCCATATTAAGTATTGCTTCGCAAAGGTTTGAGCCGATAAATCCTGCCGCACCTGTAACGAGGAATACTGAATTTTCAGGGAATTTTAAATGTTTATAGCCCATAATTATAATCTCCAGTAGTTATAACCTGCCACTTCATATTCTTTGCGATTAAGAAGACCTTTAATATCAGCAAGTACTTTTGTATTGTTATCGCCTGCTTTGAACATTTTGTCAAAGTCAGCCTGAGTTAAGTCTTTAAACTGCTCGTGAGCAACTGCAAGGATTACTGCATCACAATCAGTAATTGTATTCATATCTACAAATTCCATACCATAAAGCCATTTTGCTTCGTCAGCATCTGCTGCTGGGTCTGCAACTGTTGCAGTAATACCGTACTCTTTAAGTTCGTTATAAATATCAATAATCTTTGTATTTCTTGTGTCAGGGCAGTTTTCCTTAAATGTGAAACCGAGAATTGCAACTTTTGCATTCTTAATTGCAACATCTGCTTTAATAAGGTTTTTAACAACACTTTCAGCAACATATTTACCCATATCGTCGTTAATTCTACGACCTGAAAGAATAATCTGGCTGTGATAACCTAACTGCTCTGCTTTATATGTAAGATAGTATGGGTCAACACCGATACAGTGGCCACCAACAAGACCTGGATAGAATTTAAGGAAATTCCACTTTGTGCCTGCTGCTTTAAGTACTGACTGTGTATCAATACCCATCTTATTGAAGATGATTGAAAGCTCGTTCATAAATGCGATGTTGATGTCGCGCTGGCTATTTTCGATAACCTTTGCTGCTTCTGCAACTTTAATGCTTTCTGCTCTATGAACACCTGCTTCAACAACAAGTTCATAAACTTTTGCGATTTCGTCAAGAGATTCTTCATCCATACCTGAAACGATTTTAACGATTGTTTCAAGACGGTGTACTTTATCGCCTGGGTTAATTCTTTCAGGAGAGTAACCGATTTTGAAATCTACACCACATTTAAGACCTGATTCTTTTTCAAGAATTGGAATACAGATATCTTCTGTAACGCCTGGGTAAACTGTTGATTCATAAACGACGATTGAGCCTTTTGTAAGGTTACGACCAACGATTGTTGATGCACCCTCAACAGGAGTAAGGTCAGGTGTATGGTCATCATTTACAGGAGTTGGAACAGCAACGATATGGAATTTTGCTTCCTTGAGTTTGCTTTCGTCAGCAGTAAACTCAACTGTACAATTCTTAATTGCATCGTCGCCTACTTCGTTTGTTGGGTCAACACCATTTTTATAAAGTTCAATTTTCTTAGCATTAAGGTCAAAGCCCACAACTTTAACTTTCTTTGAGAAAGCAACTGCGATAGGCATACCAACATAGCCAAGACCTACAAGAGAAATTTTTTCTTCTCCGTTAACAATTTTTTCGTACAATGACATTTTTCATTACTCCTTTATCTTAAGATACATGCACATATCTTCGTTTACTTTATTTACATCGAACTTAGATTTACAATATTCACGGCTTTTTGCACCCATTATAGAAATAAGTTCGGGATGTTCTATAAATTCAATCATTTTTTCGGCTACCGCTTGTCCGTTGTGAGTTGGAACAAGATAACCTGTTTCGCCGTCTATTACCGTTTCACGACATCCTGGAGCGTGAGTTGTAATAACTGCTCTGCCCATTGACATTGCTTCAAGTACTGTTCTTGGTGTACCCTCTCGATATGACGGAAGTACATATACTGAACATTGTTTATAATAGTCAGCTACTGTATCAGTTTCGCCAAAATGTTCAATTATACCTTTATTTATATATGTATTAAGGTCTTCTTGGCTGAGTGAATCCTGAATTCCCTCACAAGCACCTAAAAGCATACATCTTACATCAGGGTATTTCGCCTTTACGATTTCACACGCTTCTAAATACTCGCGGATACCCTTTGAATACATAACGCGGGACAACATAAAGAATGTTGTTTTTTCGGGATATTCGGCTACTGCGAATTTTTCCATATTCACACCTGAGCCATTTACGATTTTGCATTTATCTGCTTTAACAAGATGTTCGTTTACAAACTGCTCTTTATCGTCAGTATTCTGGAAAATTACCGTATCGGCACACATAAAACCTATTTTATAGAGAATTGACATAATAAGTTTTATGATTTTTGCTTTTTTTGTTTTTGCGGTAAAGGCATATCCTGCACCTGTTACCATTGCAACTTTGTGTGGAACTTTTGCAAGAAACCCTGCCATTGAGCCGTAAATTACGGGTTTTGAGGTATAACCTAAAATCACATCAGGTTTCTCTTTTTTGAAAAGTTTACGGAGTGCATTCATATATGCAAAATCTTTTAATGGATTTACGCCATTTTTGTTCATTGGTATTTCAACAAACCTTGCACCAAGTTCTTCAACTTTTTCAACATTATCACGGTTAGGACCTGTGATAATTACATCGTAACCACTTGCAATTATTTTTTTCACCAAATCCCCGCGAAAATTATATGCGGTTCTGTTTTTAGGCGAAACTAAAATAAATTTCATAGTTTTACGCTTCTTTCATATATGTAATTAAATTATTGTAAACTAACTCAAATAATCTATCACGATTTTTAGGAGATGCATAGGAGTTATGTGGAGTAATTACTACATTCTTCATATTCCACAACTTACTTTCTTCACTTAATGGCTCTGTATTGAACACATCAAGCACGGCGCCACCTATTGTTTCATTTTCAAGTGAATTTATTAAATCATCTTCATTCAAAACTGCACCCCTTGCAATATTTACAAGAATTGCATCACTTTTAAACTGTGAAAAGATTTCTTTATTGAACATATTTTTTGTTTCATTTGTAAGCGGAAGTGTAAGAATTACAACATCTGCATTTTTTACCGCTTCTGAAACATTCTTTATATTATAGTATTCATCAAACAAATCACTTGTGGGTTTTATTACATCAACCGCCACAATATGAGTATTGAATGCTTTGAAAAGTTTTGCACATTCAGTACCTACGCTACCGCAACCAACAACACAGATTGTAGTGCCTGAAAGTTCTTTTATTTCTCTGTCTTTAACCCATTTATGATTTTGTTGATTATTATAAAATGTATTTGTATGCTTATATAATGTAAGAACACCTGTAAGTGCCCACTCTGCCATTGGAGTGCTGTAAACTCCCCTTGCATTACAGAGTTTTATACCTTTTTCGTTTATTCTGTCTACAAAAACACGGTCAAGACCTGCACTTGTAAGTTGAATGAATTTAAGGTTAGGAAACTTGTCCAAATCATTATGTAAGAAGAGACCGTTACAGATTATTGCTTCTGCTTGAAACATTTCTTCACTCAAGGGCTCATTTTCCATTTGTTGAAACATAATTTCACAACCGAGCTTTTCTATATTCAGTTTTTGCTCGTCTGTGCACTTAAATGCACCTGTCATTAAAAGTTTCATAACTTGCCCTTTACTTATTCTTTATAATCTCAACAATTTTCTGAACACATTCCTGTGTTTTTTCATGATTTGCTTTATGTGTTTCTTCGTTCCAAGTGTCAAGTAATTCTTTTTCAAATTCGCGAATGTCGCGGACACCTGTGTTGAATTTTTCTTTTACCACTTCAAAATCAGTTTCTTTTGCTACATCACAGAATGCACGTGAGAGAATAACACGCTCTGAGCCAAGTCTATAATGCTCTCCTAAAATACATTCTGCAGGGAGAGTACCTGTTCCAACACGGGCAACTCCACCAAAACCATAACTGATATTTTTCTTTTGGATTTTTTTACAGAGTTTTTCCACGGTACCGTCTGCTACAAGTTCAAACATAAATGTCATTCCGTAACCTAAATGCAAATCATTAAGACCGATATGTATTTCGTCAATTCCGTCAACTTCAAGAATTTCATCAATGTTTTCTGCAGCTTCAGGAGTTTCAAGAAGTAAATTTGTTTTTACTCTGCCCCCTACTGCTTTGATAAATCGACGCACCTGCTCAGCATTTTGAAAGAACGGTAACATTATAACGTCTGCACCTGCTTCTATTATACTGTTAATTTCTTCCTCAGTTGATGGGTAATCAGTTGTAGCGTCGTGAATTGGATTACAACGAACATGAAGAGTTGATGTTGTAAGCACCTTACGAAGTGCTTTTACATCTTCTAAAGTGTGCATATTCTGGACTGTATCCATTCCGCCCTGACGGTCTGCTTTGCCGATATATTCCATATCTACAAATATACGGTCAACGCCTGCTTGCTGTGCTGCTTCTGCCACGTCAACACGATTTGTAACAAACATTAATTGAAGAGCCATAAGTTACCTCTTATTTGTTCACTGTTTCGCTTTCTTTTTCTTCTTTCGCAACTACGGTTGCACCTGTATTCTCATTATCTTCATTTTTGAGCACTTTAAGGAATGTTGTAATGATAATTTTAATATCAAGCCACAAAGACATATTATCAACATACCAGACATTAAGTTCAATTCGTTTATTCCACTCAACATCTTTTCTGCCGTTAATTTGTGCCCAACCCGTAATGCCGGGTCTTACTTCAAACATACGAAGTTGAAAATCTGAATACTCTGAGTAATCCCAAGGATGATATGTAAGCGGAGGTCTTGGACCTACAAAACTCATTTCGCCTTTAAGAATATTTACAAACTGTGGAAGTTCATCAATACTTGTTGCGCGAATGATTTTGCCTATTCCTGTAACTCGTGCATCGCCTTTGCCTGAATACACGCCGCTACCCTGTGTTTCGGCACCAACCACCATTGAACGGAATTTATAAATCTCAAAAACCTTACCGTCGAGACCTATTCTTTTCTGCTTGAAAATTACAGGACCCGGAGAAGTCAATTTAATAATAACTGCCACTATAAGAAGCACCGGCCAAAGCACAAGCAACCCCATAAGTGCAATGGTAAAATCAAGAAATCTTTTAACGCCTTTATACATAAAAGTTTACTCCTTGGAAAGATTATTACGAAAAGTTTACACACCAATCCACAATAATCTCATTATAATTATATTTAAAATATTATACCTCTATAGTATATAAAAGTCAATGAAAATTCGTGGTAATTTTGTTTTTTCGCACCTGAATCCACTCCCGTTTTTTACCATTGTTTTTTCAGTTGAAAAAATGCACAAAAATGCACAAAAAACACACAAGAATTTTTACTTGTACGATATATGTTTTTATTGACTTTTTTGCAAAAAATATTATATAATAATTTGTAATTTTTAATATTCGACAAATGTGGACTTTTGGGCTTGTTTGTGGGATTTTAAGATTTTACTTTCGTATTTTTTATATTGGAGAGATATATATGGAAAGAAAAGTCGGTACTGTTTCAAGAGGTATTCGTTGCCCTATTATCAGACAAGGCGATAACCTTGTTGACATTGCAGTAACAAGTGTACTTGAAGCAGCAGAAAGTGAAAATTTTGAAATGCGCGACAGAGACGTTGTTTCTCTTACAGAATCAATCGTTGCACGTGCACAAGGCAACTACGCATCAGTTGATGATATTGCTGCTGATGTAAAAGCAAAACTTGGTGGCGAAACAATTGGTGTTATTTTCCCAATTCTTTCAAGAAACCGTTTCGCAATCTGCCTTCGTGGTATTGCTAAAGGCGCTAAGAAAGTTGTTCTTATGCTCAGTTACCCAAGCGACGAGGTTGGTAACTCACTCGTATCTTTAGACCAAGTTGACGAAGCAGGAATTAACCCTTATTCAGATGTACTTGACGAAGCAAAATACAGAGAACTTTTTGGCGAAAACAAACACGAATTCACAGGTGTTGACTATGTTGCTTACTACTCTGAAATCATCAGAGAAGCAGGTGCAGAGCCAGAAATCATCTTCGCAAATCAGCCAAAAACAATTCTTGACTACACTGATTGTGTTCTTACTTGTGATATTCACACAAGAGCAAGAACAAAGAGAATTCTTAAAGCTGCAGGCGCTAAAGTAGTTTGCGGTCTTGATGACATTCTTAACGCTCCTGTAAATGGTAGCGGTTGCAACGAAAAATACGGTCTTCTTGGTTCAAACAAATCAACAGAAGATACAGTTAAACTCTTCCCAAGAGATTGCCAAGGTCTTGTTGAAGATATTCAGGCTGAATTCTTAAAGAGAACAGGCAAACACATTGAAGTTATGGTTTACGGCGACGGCGCATTCAAAGACCCACAAGGTAAAATCTGGGAACTTGCTGACCCTGTTGTATCCCCTGCTCACACTTCTGGACTTATTGGTACTCCAAACGAACTCAAACTTAAATATCTTGCAGATAATGACTTCAAAGGTCTTTCA
>CALCBQ010000013.1 GCA_937897215.1 uncultured Clostridia bacterium
GCAACGCAGTTCCGAAATTATTCATTATTCATCATTCATTATTCATTAACGCCCCGACAAACTATAATTTGTCGGATTAATTTATTTCACTTCTTCGTACATTTCGCTGGCAGTTTGCTTTGTTGCGTGTTCGGTTACTGTAAGAACTTTATATTTTGTAGTCTTTTCGCCGAATGTGATTTCGAGAATATCGCCCTCTTTAACATCATAAGATGCTTTTACTACACGACCACCTACACTTACTTTACCTGCGTCGCAAACCTCGTTTGCTATTGTTCTTCTTTTAATTATTCTTGATACTTTTAAATATTTATCTAATCTCATTTTATTCACCAAAAAAACAAGGGAGCCGAAACCGACTCCCCTTTTTTTTACAAAAGTTTAATTATTTAACTGCTGCTTTAAGAGCTGCGCCTGCTTTGAAAGCTGGAACTTTTGTTGCTGGAACTGTCATTGTTTCGCCTGTTCTTGGGTTACGAGCTGTCTTAGCATTTCTTGCTCTAACTTCGAATGTACCGAAACCGATGAGCTGAACTTTGTCGCCTTTTGCCATTGCGTCTGTAACTGATGCGAAAACTGCTGCTACTGCTGCGTCTGCATCTTTCTTTGAAAGGCCTGTTTTTGCTGTTACTGCTGCTACGAGTTCTGTCTTATTCATTGTGATTTCCTCCAATAAATTTTTCTCTTTTTATTTATCCTAAAAGGATTTAATCCTTTTCTGATACCTTTTTTGCTTCGTCCCAGAGCTTGTCCAATTCGTCAAGGTCTGTTTCTTTCGTATTTAAGCCTTTTTCCTCTGCCATTTTTTCCACTTTTGAAAAGCGGTCAATAAACTTGTCAGTTGCCTTTGTCAGTGCTTCTTCACTGTCAACACTTATAAATCTTGAAACATTTACAACTGAAAAAAGCAAGTCGCCCAACTCTTCATTAGCGTTTTCAACAACGCCCATTTGTATTGCTTCTTTAAGTTCATCAAGTTCTTCGTTGACTTTATCTAGTGCACCGTCAACTGAATCCCAGTCAAAACCAACTTTTGCGGCTTTTTTCTGAACTTTATCTGCCCTCATAAGAGCAGGAAATTCGCGTGGAATTGAAAGCATTGACTCTGTCTGACTTTTTTGGCTTTTGGTCTGCTTTTTAATAACATCCCAATTTTCAAGGACCTGTTCACTAGTTTCAGCACTAACATTGCCGAAAACATGAGGATGACGCTCAATCATCTTTTTACATACACCATCAGCAACATCATTCAAATCAAACGAATTCTTTTCACGCTCAATTTGTGCATGGAAGACAACCTGCAACAAAACGTCGCCAAGTTCTTCTAAAAGACCATCGCGGTCATCTTTATTGATTGCCTCAATCACTTCATAAGTTTCTTCAAGAAAATCACGACGGATTGATTTATGGTCTTGTTCAATATCCCAAGGGCAACCACCCGGAGAACGAAGGATTTCAACAATATCAATTAAGTCGTTTACATTGTAACGCTCTTTAAAATTGAAATTTTCAATCATTCTTTCACCTTCTAAACATACCTATATTTTACTCTATAAATCCATATTTTGCAAGTACTTTCGCGATTTTTTCTCCTTTTGGAAGCATATTTACGTCATCTTTTGAGATTCCTTTGATTAAAAGCATTGAAATTACATAGATTAAACCGCCAAAACCGATTGCGATGCCTAAACAAAGTATATTTTTAGCATTATGCCCTGCAAGTGAAAATTCAGGGATAAATCGGTTAGAAAGTCCGAATGATGTATATGCGCCTACACCACAAAGCACGCCACAGATAATTGGTTTTAAGAATACGGAAACAAAGTTTATTCTAATTCTTGTTGTTTTAAGAATTGCAAAAAGGTTGATAATTGTAATTACTGCATAGCAACTTACAGTACCGATTACTGCGCCGTTAACATTAAGTGATGGAATTGATACAAATATAAGGTTTGATACAAATTTTACAACTGCACCGATTGTCATTGAAACAAGTGGGATTTTAGTTTTATCAAGAGCCTGAAGCATATTTGTCATTGGTTGAGAAAGTGCAATCAAGAAAATTGTGAAACCATAAACCATAAGTACAGGGGCTGCAATTGAAACACCGCTTGCAGAAGCGCCACTACCGTAAAATGCTGCAAGAATTGGTTGAGCTAGCACACCCATACCAATACCGCAAGGCATTGCAACAAGCATTGTAACGCGCATAACAGATTCAATTGAAACTTTAATTGCTTTCTTATTTTTAACTGCCCAAGCAGCAGAAAGCGCAGGGATTGCGCTGATACCCAATGTCATTGTAATTGACGGAATAAGATTTCTGAAGTCGAGGGACAATGAGTATGCACCATAAAGGAAATTTTTCACATCTGCATCAAGAACACCCACAAGTTGTTCTGAATACATATTTCTGATTAATTCCATATTATTGATTACAACAGTTTCAAGACGATTTTGCACTGTAATTGCATCAATAAGATTTGTAATACTGAACACAAGAGAGCTGAGGGCCACCGGAATTGCAAACTGGAACATTTTCTTTGCAATAATACCGGCCGTTTCAGGACGCGGTGCAGATGCAAGCTCTGTTTTTGTAATTCTGTCGCCACGGACTTTGTGCAAAATAAGAAGATAAATAACGCCGATAACAGTACCAAGTGTTACACCTGCAGTTGCACCTGCTGCAGCATAAGGGTAAATCGCACTTAATGCTTCGCTTTCAGTTGAAACTGTTTGTCCGAAAACTGTAAGACCTTGCTCAAAACGAGAAAGACCGTAACTGATTGCCCATTTTGCACACACAAGGCCAAAAACAAGTTTGCCACCTGCTTCAAGGACCTGTGAAATTGCAGTAGGTGTCATATTAGAAAGTCCGTTGTAATAACCACGATAACTTGACATTACACAACAGAAGAAAATTGATGGTGTAATTACAAGCACGGCAGGAATAATATCCATATTCTTTGCAGAAAGTGCATAAGGATACGCAAGAATAAACATTGCAAGAGTGCCGATAATACCAACCATTAAGAAAAGGCGCTTTGCAACTTTATGAATTACTTTAACATCACGGTATCTGCCCAATGCCATTGCTTTTGACACCATATTTGAGATTGCAACGGGAAGTCCCGCCATAGCAACTGTATAAACAGGTACATAAAGACTGTATGCAGAATCGAAAAGCCCACGACCTACAGTTCCAATCATATTAGAAAGCGGAATTTTATAAATAACGCCTATAACTTTGATTATTACGGTTGCAATACTGAGTACTAAAGCACCGTTTAACAAACTCTGGCTTTTTCTTTGTTTTTCTGCCACAAAGTTCACACCTTTCTTATTTGCCCAAAAATTCGCGAAGAAGTGAATCGTCAGGCACAAGAGATTCATCTATACTTTCAAATTTCTTCAATGATTTTGTGATTTTATTAATATCGCTCTTATATTCTTCTGAAATTTCGTTGTTTTCAAGCATTTCTAATGCTTGCTGTTTCAACACACAGGTTTCATACAAATGAATTGTATTGACTTTTATATCGGCTAAATGACGATATGGGAAAAGATATTTATCCTCGCCCATTGTAACATTTTTCCACAGCTTACAAGTATTCTCAACTGTACTGTTACGGAATTTATAATCGCGCACCATACGACGAACAAATCGCATATTTCTTTTATTTAAGATTATATTGCCTTTTTCGTCGTAAATTCTTGAAGATACATTTATATAAATCTTTAAGAGTTTACCTTGGATTTTTTCAGTAATTACAGGGTTAAGTGCGTGAAGCCCCTCAATAATTACAATATCTTTCTCGCCTAATGTAATTTCATTGAACTGCGTATCACTACGCTTACCCGTTGTGAAATCAAATACAGGATTTTTCACTGTTTCGCCACGAAGAAGCGCATTTACTTTTTCTTCAAAGCAAGGCAAATCAAGGGCATAAACCGTTTCATAATCCTGAGTGCCGTCAGGAAGATATGGAATATCTGCACGGTTAAGATAGAAGTCATCTAAACTTAAAACATAGGTTTTAACTCCGTTTTCATTAAGTTTTTTACAGAGTTTGCTCGCAGTTGTGGTTTTGCCTGCAGAAGATGGTCCCGCAAGCATTACAATTTCTCTGCCCTCATCATTTATAATTCTTTCGGCAATATCGTTTATTATGTTTTCATATCTTGCTTCGCACTTTTTAATGAATTCTTCAGGAGAAGACAGTGCCTTTTCGTTGATATATTCAATGTAATTATTGATATTTGACATTTAATACACCTCATCTTTAGTATGAATATGTATTGTAAAACTCAGTTATTCGTTTCTTTCTTTCGCGAAGTGTTTCATAATCATTGATATATTCAAATGGGTATTTGAAATTAAAAATACGCTCAATTTCGTCCCCTTTTGGTGCTTTGAGTTTTGTTACTGCACCGCCACCGCAAGAAAGGATTGTATGACATTCTTCCATCATAAAAATATTGTAGATGCACTCTGTATCGTTCTTTGCCCAACCTACATTCTCTAATGCACCAGCAGATTTTGACTGACGATACATATAATATGGATGATAGTTTTCGCTTAAACGCTCATAAGTATAATCAAGCATTTGTGATGCATTATTTGCACTTTGCACTGCAAGTTCAGGCGTGTTTTGCCCTATGCCTGATGCACGTTTTACTGCAAGAGTATGAACGGTTATGTTTTCAGGGTTAAGATTTATTGCAGTTTCAAGTGAATACTTAAAGCCCTCAACCGTATCAGTTGGAAGTCCTGCAATTAAATCCATATTTATATTATTAAATCCGATTTTTTGCGCTAATTCAAAAATCTTTATTGTATCTTCTGCAGTGTGCTTTCTGCCTACTGCCTCTAACACGCTATTATTAAAGGTTTGCGGATTTATACTGATTCTGTCAACTGACGAACTTTTTATAACCCTCAACTTTTCTTCTGTTATTGTATCAGGACGGCCTGCCTCAACGGTAAATTCACGGCAAGTTGTCATATTGAAGTTATTTTCGATTGTTTTAATTACTGTGTGGAGTTGCTCTGCACTTAAGGTTGTTGGTGTACCGCCACCGATATAAATACTTTCAAGCCGTACTCCTATATTTTTTGCAATTTCTGCAGTTTCAACCAATTCTTTTGTAAGCAAATCAACATATTGGGGTAAAAGTGATTTTGCTTTTTCATTCTGCACAGAATGTGATACAAACGAACAATAACTGCACCTTGAGGGGCAAAAAGGAATTGAAACATACAAACTGAAAGAATCAGGCTTTGAAGTGCTGATTATTCTTTCTTCATAATCGGCAACTGTTCTTGCAAGGTTATATTTTTCATCTGTAACAAGCAATTCGTTTTTAAAATACTCGCGTGTTGCTTCTCTGCCCATTTGCTTTTCTGTATTTATAAGAAGTTTTGATGGGCGCACTCCTGTAAGCACTCCCCATTTTGGCGAAAAGCCCATATATCCGCTTAAAAGTGCATAGACCATTCTGCCCATTTGCATTTCGTTGTCGTCGCAAAGTGGGGCTATAAGAGTTTTGCTGAAATTTTCAAAGTTCGCGGTTACGCATATTTCTGTTTTTACTGATGTGAGAAGATTATATTCTTCATTTTCATCATAGATAACCTGAATTTTTGTGTCAGGCATAAATATTCTCACAAGTTTTTCCATTTCGTAATGGAATTTGTGGTTTACTACAAGTAATTTAATCATTTTCTTCTGAATCTTGTTCTCATATAACGATTATATTGTCTTTCAAAATCAAGAGTAGTCGCATGGTCATGGCCCGGATACACCTGATAATTCCCTTCTAATTCTGCAATTTTTGAAAGGGACATAAGTTCTGTTCTTGCGTCGCCACCGTAAAGGTCAGTTCTGCCTGCAGTAAGTCTGAACAATGTGTCCCCTGAAAACATCACTCTGTCATCAGGGAAAATATAGCAAACTCCGCCTTTAGTGTGCCCCGGTGTATGTAAAACTGTGATTTTACTATTACCAAGCATTAATTTTGTACCATCTTCAACTAAAATGTCGGCAGTAATAAGTGGCATTGGGCTACTATATTTGCTATAGTACTCATTTTTATTGCCATCAAGAAGCATTTCAACCTCTTCCTTATGAATTACAACTTTTGCGCCTGTTTTTTCTTTAACAAGATTCACTCCGCCGATATGGTCATAATGGCCGTGAGTCAAAAGAATGTATTTTACATTTTTACCTTCCAACTTTTCAATAAGTATTTCTTCAGGTAATGACGGGTCAACAACTGCGGTTTCGCCCGTTTCTTCACAAGTTACAATATATGTGTTTGTTTCAAAGCCGTCATCCATAACGGCAAGATGTGTTTTTACAGTAATCATTTTATTTTACTTCTTTCTCCAAAGTTCTGAATCGTATAAAATCGTAACGGGACCATCATTGAGAAGTTCAACCTTCATATCGGCACCGAAAACACCTTTTTCTACATTCTTAACGCCATTTTCTAAAAGTTTTTTGCAGAAATATTCATAAAGCTCGTTTGCATAATCTGGGTGTGCAGACTTAACAAATGAAGGTCTGTTGCCTTTTTTCAAGTCGGCACAAAGAGTAAACTGTGAAACCGCAAGGATTTCGCCGTCAACATTCTGAATGTCAAGATTCATTTTGCCCTCACTATCTTCAAACACGCGAAGTGTTGAAGTTTTACGTGCAAGAATTTCTGCATCTTCTTCTGTGTCACCTTCCATAACGCCAAGAAGAATTAAATAACCCTTATTGATTTTTGAAACAAGCTCGCCGTCAACTGTTACGCTTGCTTTTGCTACTCTTTGTATAACTGCTTTCATAATTTATTCCTTATCTTTCAACCTGTAGTATTCCGTCAATCTTTTCAATTCGAGAAATCAAATTCTTAAGATGGTCAACACCACTAACATTAACCGTAAGTTCAACAATTGTTCTGCCATCTTTCATATCGTGAGTAGTAATACTTGTAATGTTAACTCGCATATTAGCAACCTGTGTCGCAATCTCTGCCATAAGTCCCACACGGGAAAGACAAGTAAGTTGAAGTGTTGCTTTGTACTCTTCTTTAACATTACCATTCCAATACGCGTTTACCCAACGAGCCGGCTCGGCACAGTTTTTAAGGTCTTTCGGCACATTGGTACAATCACGCTTATGAATTGAAACACCGTGTCCGCGTGTGATAAAACCAATAATATTATCGCCGGGAAGCGGATTACAACACTGTGAGAATTTAATAAGACAGTTGTCAATACCCTCAACGGTAACACCATCTTTGTTTTTCTTTGAATTATCTTTAACCGGAATCGCTTTAATTTCAAAACGGCTCTTATCGTAATTCTTCTGATATTCCTCTTTGATATAAGGCATTAAACGGATTATTGAAAGTCCGCCATAACCGATTGCTGCATAAAAATCGTCAACATTTTCCATACGCTGACGCTCACTGAGTCGTTTAATGAATTTTTCATAATCTTCATCAGAAAGACGGATATAATTTCGTCTGAATTCACGCTCGACTTCTTCTTTACCCTGAATAATATTCTCTTCGCGCTTTTCTTTTTTGAACCAATTGCGAATTTTGCTCTTTGCCTGACTTGTTTTTACAATGTTGAGCCAATCACGAGAAGGTCCTTTACCTTGTTGCGAAGTTGTGAGAATTTCTACAATCTGACCGGTTTTTACAACATAGTCAATAGGCACAATGCGTCCGTCAACTTTAGCACCTGTCATTCTGTTACCAACTGCAGAGTGAATAGCATAAGCAAAGTCGATTACAGTTGAGCCCATTGGCACATTGACAACGTCGCCTTTTGGTGTGTAAACGAAAACTTCGTCAGTAATAAGGTCAGTTTTAATGGATGACACAAGTTCGCGAGCATCTCCTGACTCTTGCTGTGCTTCAAGCATTTCACGAATCCACTGAAGTCGGTCATCAAAACTTTGTTTAGTAGTTGTAACACCACTCTTGTACTTCCAGTGAGCCGCGATACCGTATTCCGCCGTGTAATGCATCTCCCACGTGCGGATCTGCACCTCGAAGGGGAAGGGCATCTTGCGGCCGCCCACCACCGTCGTGTGCAGGGACTGGTACATGTTCGCCTTGGGGACGGAGATATAGTCCTTGAAGCGGCCCGGCATCTG
>CALCBQ010000014.1 GCA_937897215.1 uncultured Clostridia bacterium
TAATGTCAATCATTTGTATTGGTGTAACGCCATACTCCTCCATAATTCTTGCAGGCGTGTAAATTTCAGTTGTAGTTGTACCCATTTTTGTATGAGGGAGCAAAACTGTAACATTATCGCGCACAAGCTGGAATGAATCACGGTCGCCTGTTGCGATAAAGCATTCGTTTGAGTCTTTACACATTTCGGCTACTGTACCGAGAATATCATCTGCCTCGTAGCCCTCTAAAGATATGATTTTATAGCCCAAAGCAACAAGAAGTTCTTTAAGCACTGGTAATTGCTGTGCAAGTTCAGGTGGCATTCCATGACGATTTGCTTTATAACCGTCATACATTTTATGACGAAATGTAGGTGCTTTAAGGTCAAATGCGATTGCAACACCATCAGGTTTTACCTCATCACGAAGTTTCATAAGTATTGTAAGAAATCCGTAGATGCCATTGGTAAAGCGACCGTCTTTCGTTGATAATGCACGAATTCCGTAGAATGCACGATTTAATATACTGTTACCGTCAATTGCTAAAATTTTCATAACGCAACTCCAAAATCATAGTTATTGATATTATATCATACTAAAGAAATAAATACCATATAAAAGTACACAATTTTTAATTTATACAAGTGTTATATTATTCCTCATTATTTTCTTGACATATAAATTTTGCAGTATTATAATTTAGTAGTTACAAAAATCGTTCAACCAAATTTTTGAAAGGAGGCAGAAAAATGATTACAACTTGGTCAGATTACCGTGAAAACAAAATAAACCGTTACTATTCTGCCTTCAAATATAAAGACTGTTCTTGCGAATAATTTATTCAGTGTTTATATTTTTCGTTACCGTAGGCAGATATGCCTACTTTTTTATTTTTATAGGAGGAATTTATGAGGTGGATTAAACTTCACGAACCGGTTAAGGTTCCTGTACTTAAAAATGTAATATTTGCCTTAAAGCTTGTGTGGGAAGCAGACAAGCGTCTTTTAATCGGCTATTTTGTTACAGAAATCTCTAACAAGGTTTTATCAATGTATGTTCAGAACATTTTGTTCTTGAAAGTATTGTTAAGCATCATTGATGGCGATGCAGATTTCAAAACATACTTTACTTACCTTTTGTTGTTCTTTGGAGTGTATCTTACTGTTAATGTGATTTCTGCTTATGCTACTCGGCAACGACTTGTTGCGACGAAAGTTGTTCTTAAAAATGTAAATAATAAAATTTTCAAAAAAGCGACTGAGCTTGATGTTAGTTGTTATGAAAACCCTGAATTTTATGACAAATATCAACGTGCAACACTTGTTTTGTCATCAAGTTATTATGACTTGATTTGTTGGGATGTGGCAGCAGTTGTGGGTGGTATTATCGCGCTTATCTGCGTTATTACAACAGTTACAGTTATTAACCCAATGTATTTGTTGTTCTTATTGCCTGTTACACTCGTATTTGCTATTGAATTGATGAAAAGTAAAGCAGTTTACAAGCGCGACCTTGAGATGACTAAAAACAACAGAATTAAAGCGTATATTCAACGAACAATGTTCTTAAAAGAATTTTCAAAAGATATGCGAACATCAAACATTTTTGCTGTTCTTACTAAAAGATTTAAAGCTGCAATTGATGCGAATGTTTTAATTCTTAAAAGTTACGGTGTAAAACTATTTATTTATAGTATGATAAGTTCACTTTTCAGTGATTTTATACCGATTATCGGCACTTACGCTTTCGCGGGGTATCAGTTCGTATTCACACAAGCACTTACAATTTCAGGCTTTTCAGTTGTGCTTGCGTCAATCAACTCTGTTCGCGATTCAACGCTGAGTATTGCCGAGGGTTTTGACGAAATGACTCAGATGGCACTTTTCTTCCAGAATCTTCGTGATTTCTTCGACTATGAGCCAAAAATCACAGATGGTGGAAAAGATGCAGAAGAATTCCAGAGCATTGAATTTAAGAATGTATCATTCACTTACCCTGACACAACAAAAGAAATTCTTAAAAATGTTTCATTTAAGATTAACAAGGGCGAAACTATTGCTATTGTTGGTGTAAACGGTGCAGGTAAATCAACACTTGTCAAACTGCTTCTTCGTTTTTACGATGCAAACGAGGGCGAAATTCTTTACAACGGTATAAATGTAAAAGAGTACAATGTGCAATCTCTCCGTAATGCTTTTGCTACAGTTTTTCAGGATTACAAGAACTTTGCAGTTTCTGTAAACGAAAATATTATGTGCCATGAATGTAGCGATGAAGAAAAACAAATCGCAGAAAAAGCACTCAAGCAAAGTGGTGTGTGGGAGAAAATTGCAAGTCTTCCAAAGGGAGCCGACACAGTACTTACTCGAGAATTTGAAATTGACGGTGCCGGTCTTTCAGGTGGCGAAAACCAGAAAGTTTCTGCAGCTCGACTTTTTGCGCGGGATTTTGAGATTGCAATTCTTGACGAGCCAAGTTCTGCACTTGACCCTATTGCAGAATACAAAATGTATGAAAACTTAATAGATGTAACAAAAGACAAAACTGTTATCTATATTTCTCATCGTCTTTCAAGCGCTGTGTTTTCTGACAGAATTTATGTGCTTGGGAATGGTACAATCCTTGAGTCAGGCTCTCACGCTGAGCTTATGGCACAAGATGGAGAATACAGTAAAATGTTCACTTTACAAGCATCAAGCTACAAAGGTGAAAGTGAGGTGAGTGAAAATGTTTAAGAGAAAAGAAAAAGAAAAGACACTTCACTCAATGCCTTCAAATATTTTCTTCTTTGTGAAACTTCTTTTCAGCGTATCCCCTGTTTTAGTCCTTGGCGAATTTTTATGGGGACTTTTAATGATTTTGCCTAACAACCTTATTAAAGTTATTGGCGTTAAGTACATTATTGATGTTGTAACTGAAGGCAAGGACCTTGAAAGGATTTTCGGTGCTGTTGCAGTTATTGCGTTAGTTTTAATTGTGTCTACATCAATTTCTTGGTTATTCCGTGAGTTTTTCTGGAATGTTGAGCGTGAAAAAGTTTATTTTGGTCTTAACAAAAAACTTTATGACAAAGCAAGAAGTCTTGACCTTGAATCCTATGATAACCCTGAGTTTTACAACAACTTCATTCTTACTATTGAGTCATCATCGGCAACCATTCAAAATCTTTTAGGACTTGTAAGAATGTATGTGGGGCACATTATCTCACTTGTTGCTGTGGCATCAGTATTATTCACTATTGACCCTTGGTGTCTTGTGATTATTCTTGTTGTAATCTGCGTATTTTTACCAATCAGCAAACGAGTTGGCGAACTTATGATGGAGCGTAGAGTTGACAACGCAAGATTTCATCGTCGTTCCGACTATTTCCAACGCGTTTTCTATTTGCAGGACTATGCAAAAGAAGTGCGAATGAACAACATTTCGCCACTTCTTATGGACCGATATAACGATGCGGCAGACGATGTTATTAACAATCAGAAAAAGTACTGGAATAAAATTTCGGCACTTAACTGCACACAAACCGTGGGAGTTCAAGGTCTTGGATTTTTATTCATACTCCCCTTGTATCTGGGCTACTGTGTACTTGTTAAGGAAACACTTACCCCCGGCGATTTTGTTGCAACATTCAACGGTGCTCACGCAGTTGCTATGTCATTCCAGTTCTTAACTGTTTGGGCATTGGCGAGATTCTCTGAGCAAGGCAAAATGATTGACAAATATCGTGAATTCTTAAAGGCAGATTTCAAAATTAAAAACGGTGGCAAAACTGCCCCAAAAACCGAGCCGAAAGAAATTACAATCAAGAACTTGTCATTTACTTACCCTAACAACGACAAGCCAACACTCCAAGATATAAACCTTACAATTAAACCGTATGAAAAAATTGCGCTTGTTGGTTACAACGGTGCGGGCAAAACAACGCTTACTAACTTGTTACTGCGACTTTACGACGCTACCACAGGAGAAATCCTTATTGATGGCGAAAACATAAAAGATGTTACTGCTGACTCGCACCGTGACAGATTTGCAGCAGTTTTCCAAGATTTTCAGATTTTTTCTTGTAGTTTAGGCGAGAATGTTGCACTTGATATAAATCCTGACGAAGAAAGAGTGTGGGATGCACTAAAGCATAGTGGATTCAACAAAAAACTTGAAAAAGGCATTGACTCCGAACTTTTACGAGAATTTGACGACGATGGTGTAATGCTTTCAGGTGGCGAAGCACAGAAAACTGCAATCGCAAGAGCATTCTACAAGGATTGTCCTTACGTAATTCTTGACGAGCCAAGTGCAAACCTTGACCCTGTTGCAGAATACAATCTTAATCAAGCAATGATTGAGGCAGCAGAGCACAAAACAGTTATATTTATTTCTCATCGACTTTCAACTACTGTTAATGCAGACAGAATTTATGTTATGGAAAATGGTAGAATTATTGAAAGTGGTAGCCACGCAGAGCTTATGGAACTCGGTGGCACTTATGCTTATATGTTTAATCTTCAGGCAGAGAAGTATAAAAACTAAATTGACCTACGGTCAGCTAAATTCGCCTGACGGCGAGCTAAATGTACTTCGTACGCTAAATAAACAACAAAAACCTCGGTAGTGATACCGAGGTTTTTTGAATAAGCAATCAAAAATGCGCCCACATTACATCATATAGCAGGATTTCATAAAGCTTTTTATCATCACATAAAATACATTGTTTATTCTCAATTATTATAGGTCAATTTAACCCTAATGTCAATAGGTCAATTTGCCATAATATATTTAGGTGATATTTATGAGCAGATTAAAAGATTTAAGAAAAGAACGTGGTTACACTCAAATCAAAATGCAAATGTTGACAGGTATTGACCAAAGTGATTACTCAAAAATTGAAAGAGGCGTGCGATATTACACATTTGAACAATGTGTAAAAATTGCACAAGCATTAGATACTAGTATGGATTATCTTGCAGGTCTGACTGACGAAAAGAAGCCATATCCACGCTCAAAATAAAAACTAACCTCGGTATTACTACCGAGGTTTTGTTATTGATTATTAAATTATTATATTATTCCTCTATACCCTCATACTCGCTACTGAATTTTTCAAGCAATCCGTAGAAAACATAAAAGCCAATTGCTCTTACAAGCCGGAGAATAAATCCATACAATTGAGTATCATATACAGGCGATGAAGAGTTACCCGTTTCTGTAAAAATAAACACTACTCCAAAAATACAAGTGAAAAGTATTGCAAGTCCGAAGAATATTTTATGTGGCACTTTGTATCCGTGGAATGTGCCTAAAAGCAGTGCAAAAGAAAACATAAACATACCGTAATTTATAGGAGAAAAGTCTAACTGTTGAGCAAACAACATAACAAAACCCAATACAAAAGCAACAATTGTCAATGTTTTTTCACATTTGAATTTGTAGTCAAATATTTTAAGAAATCGGCACATAAAAATTACTGTAATTATTACCCAATATACTGCAAATCCCAAAAACATTAGAATACTTGGAAGTCGCGCAAGAAAAGAATCTCCATAAATCTGTAATCCTAAAGTATTTGAAATTCCCGAAACGCTAAAAATTGCATTGTATATGGCTGCGAAAACACCAAGCACACATACAACAACTGCGTTCACAGGCAAATCATAACAAAGGTTTGTCATGGCTGGTTTTTGTTCTTCTTTGGTACTTTCTTCGCCATTGAGAATTTCGTCAACTGTTACGCCTAGCTCTGTTGACAAGGGTTTTAACAACTGAATATCAGGCATTCCGTCGCCTGTTTCCCATTTAGAAACTGCTTTGTTTGTTATTTGCAATTTTTCGGCAAGGTCTTGTTGAGTCATTCCTAATGCTTTTCTTTTTTCAGAAATAAATTGTCCGACTTTAACATTATTCATATAAATCCCCCTTTTCTGCTTTAACTATATCACTTTTTGCAAAAAATCTCAACCCACGCTAATTAGAAAGGAGTCCACGCAGAGTGGACTCCTTGATTTTGCTGTTATTTTTCAATAAAACTCAATATTTCTTCTTTTGTAGCAACGATTTTGCCTTGAGCGTAGGTGTCGCGTCCGCCACCTTTACCATTAAAGGTTTTATTTAAGTTTTGCACTAATTCACGAACACTATTTTCTTTACTTGAAACAACATAAATATAATTATTTTCGTCTGTATTTGAGAAAAGATAACAATACTCATGCTCTTCAATTAAAGTGTTTGAGCAGTTGCGAAGTTCGTCATAAGATGCACCGTCAATGAATACGCAAGCTTTATTGTCTTTAATATGCTTTTCCATTTTAAGCATTGCAAGTTCGCCTGAAAGTTTCTTGTTTTCAGCACGAACACTTGAGAGTTCTGCCTGTATTCTTTCAACTGCCACAGGAGTTTCAAATCGTTTTGCAGAAAGCATATTCATAATCTGCTTGTTTGCATTATGAACATTAATATAATCGTTAAGTGCCAATGCGCCACAAAGCATTTCAATACGAGTACCTTTTTTATACGGAATATAGCTTACAATTTTTATAATTCCAACTTCGCCTGTACGCGCTACATGAGGTGCACAACAAGCACAAAGGTCAGTATCTTCAATTTCAATAAGACGAACACCCTCGGTAATATCAAGTTTGCTACGGTAATCATAATCCGGCAATTCTTCAGCAGTTGGGTAAATTGCTTTAATTGATTTGTTGCCATAAATGGCCTGATTTGCTTTAATTTCAACTTCACGAATTTGCTCGTCATTAAGTGGTCCGTCAACGTCAAAAGTAACAAGAGTGTCGTTCATATGAAAGCCCACATTATTATAGCCGAATGTTCTGTGAATTACACCTGAAACAATATGCTCGCCTGTGTGATTCTGCATACGAGAAAAACGAGTATCCCAATCGATTTCACATTCAACTGTTGCACCAATTTCAAGTGATTTTTCTAATTTATGATATATAATATCGTCTTTAATCTGCACATCAAGGACTTCTGTACCATTGATTACACCCTTGTCGGCATCTTGTCCGCCACCCTCGGGAAAGAATGCAGTTTTATCTAATACCACAAGAAATCCACCATCAGTTTCACTACAAGAAACAACAGTGGCAGAAAACTCCTTTATATATGAATCATTTTCGTATAATTTTATTGTGTGCATAACAACACCTCGTAAATATGATAAATACATTTTATCAAAAAAATATGGCAGGAGCAACCCCCTGCCATAAATTGCATTTGAATTTTTAGAAAATACAAGCCACTACATCTTCCAAAGCAGCGGCACCTTCGCTAGGTCCAAACATAGTTCCACCATCAGTTGTAGCAATTGAAAGTATTATTGCAACAATTCCCACAACAAGACAAATTGCAAGAATAATAAGTACAATTACAAACATTGCTGCTGAAAGTTTAAGAATACTGTGACTTATTTTTGCCTTATTGTCATAAGGTGTAAGGTTTACAAGACATCCTAAAATAAAGCCAAGACCAGGAATAAAGAATGCTGTAAGTTTCATTAAGAACGATACCATTACAGGCATATTAAAAGGTTGCTTGACAGGATTATTATACACCGGATAAACAGGTGGTGCTTCATAAGTTACCTGAGCGTTTTCATTTGATTGATAATTATTTTCCATTTCAAATCCCCCTTTTATTTGGTAATTTCATTATACTACACCGTTTTACAAAATTCAACAATAAAAAAGAGGGGCGCCGAGTCGGCGTCCCCTACATTACAATATCAATTTTCAATTAAGCTTTGTTAGCTGAGCCGAAGAGTTCAATCTTTTCACGAACTGTTTCTTTGATTGCTTCTACACCAGGAGCTAAAAGTTTTCTTGGGTCAAAG
>CALCBQ010000015.1 GCA_937897215.1 uncultured Clostridia bacterium
CACAGCAACCCATAGCAAGAACAACTGCTTTTGGTTGAATTTTAAGAAGACCATCTTTTTTGTTAACTGCAGTTACGACATTGCCTTCTTCAACATCAAGGACCATTGTATCAACTTTAACATCGATATCTGTGCCTTCAAGCATTTTCATAAATCTGCCTGCATACTCAGGGCCTGAAAGTTCTTCGCCGAAATAATGAAGGCCAAAACCAGTATGTATGCACTGTTCAAGAATACCTCCAAGAGTTTCTGCACGCTCTAAAACAATAATGCTCTGAATTCCGTTTTCTCTTGCTTTAAGAGCAGCCGCCATACCAGCAGGACCGCCACCTACAACAACAAGGTCATAATTTAACATACTGATTCACCTCACTTTGTTCTTTCGTAAACAATTTTTGATTCGCCGCCGAATTTTGTGATATCGCTCATTGGAACATCTAACTCGCGAGCAAGGATTTCAACAACTTTGCTACCACAGAATCCGCCTTGGCAACGACCCATACCTGCACGTGTTCTACGCTTAACACCGTCAACATCACGAGCACCTGCAGGAGCTTTAATAGCATCAATAATCTCGCCCTCTGTGATTGTTTCGCAGCGGCAAACGATTCTGCCATAAGCAGGATTTTTCTTTATAAGCTCTGCTCTTTCTTCGTCTGACATATGACGGAAACGAACAGGTTCTTCTCTTACATCTGTATAGTTTTCTTTTTCTGTAAGTTCGAGTTTTTCTGAAAGAATATCACGAACATAAGTTGCAATTGCAGGAGCAGATGAAAGGCCGGGAGATTCAACACCCGCAACATTCAAGAAGTTTGCACTCTTATCGCACCAACCGATAATGAAGTCATCATTAACAGGATGAGCACGAACACCTGCAAAAGATGTGATTGCATTTCTTGTTGAAACAATTGGAACTGATTTAAGTGCCTTTTCAACAATCTCTTTAAGTCCTTCAGGAGTTGTTGTGATATCTTCTTTATCTTCAATATTCAAAGCAGTAGGTCCAATAAGCAAGTTACCGTCAACTGTAGGAGTTACAAGAATACCTTTACCCATTTCATTAGGGCACTGGAAAATTGTATGTACTGCAAGATTACCTACTGATTTATCGAGTACATAGTACTCGCCTTTTCTTGGAATAAGTTCAATTGAATCGTCGCCAACCATCTTTGCGAGTTCATCTGAGAAGTTACCTGCCGCATTGATTATATATTTTGCAGAGATTTCGCCAACAGTTGTGTCAAGCACATAACCATCTGCATTCTCATTAATTGCTTTTACTTCACAATTTCTGATAAATTCAACACCGTTAGTTACTGCATTTTCAACCGCTGCGATTGTAAGTTCATAAGGACATACAATACCGGCACTTTCAGAAAGCAATGCACCAACAGCTTTATCGCTTATATTCGGTTCTATTCTACGAAGTTCTGCCTGGTCAATAACTGAAAGCTCAGGAACTCCGTTTTTAATACCACGCTCATAAAGTTCTTTTACATGTTCCATTTCTTTTTCAGAGAATGCAACAACAACAGAACCGTTCTTTTTAAAAGGAACTGAAAGTTTTTCACAAACCTCAGGCATCATTAATGTACCCTGAACATTAAGTTTTGCTTTAAGTGTACCATTCTGTGCATCAAAACCGCCATGCACAATAGCACTGTTTGCCTTTGTTGTACCCATTGCAACGTCATTGCACTTTTCGAGCAAAGCCACTTTAATGTTAAAGCGACTGAGTTCGCGAGCAATAAGACCGCCTACAACACCGGCACCTACAACTGCTACATCGTAAGTCATAATTACACCCTTCTTTTTCTTTTTTTAGGCACGAAAACGCACCTATTCATTATCGCTTTTATTATATCACAATAAAACATTTTTTTATATAGTTTTTTATAAAAATTTTAAGTTTTTTTATTTTATTTGCGCTTTCATTTTATTACCAATTTTTTTAATGATTCTTTTTTCAAGTCGGGATATATAGCTTTGTGAAATTCCAAGTTTGTCTGCTACTTGTTTTTGGGTAAGTTCTTCCTTTTCGCCTAAGCCAAAACGCATGTCTATTATTTCTTTTTCTCTTTCGGGTAAAGTTTCAATTACTTGTAAAAGTATTCTTTTTTCATCATCTTCTTCAATATCGCGGTGTATTTCATCGCCATCGCTACCTAAAACATCTGCAAGTAATAATTCATTACCATCCCAGTCAGTATTAAGTGGTTCATCAAGAGAAACCTCCATTTTTTGTGATGCAATTTTTCGAAGATGCATAAGTATTTCGTTTTCTATACAACGAGAAGCGTAAGTTGCGAGCTTAATATTCTTTTCAGGCGAGAAAGTATTGACTGCTTTGATTAATCCGATTGTACCTATTGAAATTAAATCTTCAATATACACTCCTGAGCTTTCAAATTTCTTTGCGATATACACCACAAGGCGAAGATTATGTTCTATTAATTTTTCGCGGGCTTTTTCATCGCCGTCTGCTAATTTTTCACTTAAAATCTGCTCCTCTTCTGTGCTTAACGGCTCAGGTAAAGATACTGGTCCGTTTATGTAATGTGCATCTCTTTTGAATAATTTAAAATAAAGTTTTCGCAGAATATTTTTAAGTTTAATCATTAAATAACTCCCCTTCAAGATTTATATTCAATATCATTTTGTATTCATCTAAAGATGAAACACTTTCGCCTATATATACCTTATCGGTTGAAAAATTATCTATTGTAATTTTATTTGGTCTGAACGCTTTAACCAGCGATTCTCCATTCACAGTTGAGACAGGTATAAGTCGCATTTTTTCTTCTGTAAAAAGTTTCTTAAACAATTCTTTATCAAGCATAACTACGGGTAAATCAGAAAACGGCTCCCGAAGATTGTTACCTGTGTCAACTAATGCGGTACAAGAAATTGTTTTGCCTGCATTCTCTACCGTTACATATCTTTCTTTAGATTTCGGTGCTTTTTTATCGGTTATTTTTGATATTAGCGTAATAACAAGATATGAAATAATGGTGCAAACAATCAGAAAAGTCAAATCCACATCAAAATAGACTATACCATTTGAATAAATTAAAATATCCTTATCAAAAAATATGTAAATTGCAAACATCAATCCCCCAAAAAGAAACGATATTGCAAAAAGAAGAAATAAACTTTTTATCAATTTTTTAATAGGCTTGATGCCAAAGGTTATAGCGGTCATTAATATTGCAGTTGCTACTTTTAATAAAGTCATTATTACTCCAAGATTTTCGATAAACAGTAGCAATGACGATAATCCACCAATGATTGCACCGATTAAAATCCGCCACCTTTTTTGATGACTTCTTGTAAGTTTTTGTACTGCAAGCAGTAAAAAATAGTTGACTATTGCATTAAGCATTATAAGAATATCAACATAAACTGTCATCAAATCACCACACAAAAAAGCTTGATATCATTGTAACATGATACCAAGCTTTATTTTGTCATTCTGTGTCTATTATTTTAATGTTTTCATATAATCTTCAAGAATAAGCACCGCAGAAACCGCATCAATTACTGCTTTACGCTTTTTGCCACGAACATCGGCAGAATTAAGCAGATTATGAGCAGAAACTGTTGTGAGTCGTTCGTTCTGGAAATCCACCTGAAGACCTGTTTTTTCTTTAAGCATTTCGCCAAGTTCACGACAAGCATCACTACGGAAACCATAACTACCGTCCATATTTTGCGGTAATCCCACACAGATACGCTCAACTTTTCGTTCAACTACTAAATCCGCAATTTTCTCGACAAGTTTTTCACGGTCTTTTTCGGTAATCACACACACGGGCGAAGCGAGAATCTGCAATTTATCGCAAACTGCAATACCCGTTCTAACATCGCCGTAATCAACAGACATAATAATCATATATCTGTTACCTCCAACTCTTCCATAACATTGTTGTTTGCAAGAGATTTAGAGAAAGTGTAAGCACTATGAACCGATGTGAACACGGGAACTTTTTTCATAAGCGCTGCTCGTCTGATAACTGCTTCTTCATCATCTTTTCTGTTATTCTGTAAAGTTGAAATAACATAAGAGAATTTGTTTGAATTTATCATTTGAACTGCTAATTCTCCGCTTGCCGTATTAGTTGCAATATGGTTTGAGTTGAGAATTTTTGCAGTATCACTTGTTGCAAAAATCTTAAAGCCCTGTGATAAAAATTCTTCTGCCATAGATGCAGCTTCACTCTTATCACTTTCGCAAACCGAAACAAGAACCGAACCGGTACGCTTAATACGCATACCTGATGCAATCATACCCTTTAAGAGTGCATTATCAAATGTATTGCCTATACCCATTACATCGCCTGTTGATTTTGTCTTTTCGCCAAGAAGCATATCTGCACCTTTGAGCTTTTCAAAGCTGAACACCGGTACTCTGACATAATAGTTACCATTTGATTTATTAATACCAGTAACCGTAAGTTTTTCCCCTGCCATTGAGCGTACAGCAAGGTCAACAGTATCGTACCCTGATGCTTTTGTTACAAATGGAACCATTGTTGTATTTGTAACTGATGCTTTTGTTACATATAAGTCGTTATCAAATACAACAAACTGAATATCAAGCGCACCTTTGAAATTAAGTTCTTTAACAATTGCGCTCACATATTCTTCAACAGTTTTAAGCATTGAATCTGAAACACTTACAGTTGGGAATACAGAAATTGAGTCGCCTGAATTGATGTGTGCTTTTTCAATATGTTCACAAAGCGCAGGAACAAAATAGTTTTCGCCGTCAGAAATTATCTGTGCTTCAATACAAGTACCTACGCACACCTTTTTACTGCTTGTATGCTTAACATTTGCATCATCAAGAATGTCAAAAAACTCAATTTTATTTGTAATTTTTCTGAAGAAATCATCATCAGGACCGAGGATTTCAACTCCCGCATCTTTAAGAAGCGCAGAGTTTTTAATTGCATCTTCTCCGCCGAAAAGCACAACCGCATAATCCGGCTTTTCTGTTCTTACAACATTAAGAATATCTTCACTACTTAACGGGTCAAGATAAATTCTGTCAGCAACGTTATAATCAGTAGTAACTGATGCAGGGTTATTGTTAAGCACTACCACTTCAAATCCTTGATTTTTAAGAGAATTTATACAATGAACTGTACAATAATCACTGTCGCCACTTCTACCGGTAACAGAAGGACCACTACCAATTACAAGGACTTTTTTCTTGTCAGATTTCTTATTATTTATAAAAATTTCTGCCTCATTATCTGTTCCGTAAACAGAATAGAAATATGGTTTTTCTGCGTCAAATTCTGCGGAACATGTATCCACACTATTAAATACTGCATCAAGTGAATGCTGTGGCTTTTCGCCTGTAATCTGTTCCAATGCAAAATCTGTGAATCCAAGAGTTTTTGCATATTCGTAAGAGTCTTTGCTGTTATCGTTTTTAACAAGTTTTTCAGTATCTGCAATATTTTTGAGTTTATTTAAGAACCATTTATCAATATTAGTAACTGTGTTTAACTCATCAATACTGAAATCTCTGTAAAGTGCTTCATAAACCGCAAAAATACGACTGTCATCCATTTTATTGATAACACTTTTAAGTTCGTCATCTGACATATTTTCAAACTGCTCAAGACGAAGTAAATGAGTTTTGTTTACACTTCTAACGCCTTTCATAAAAGCAAGTTCAAAGCCGGTACCTATTGTAAGGCACTCGCCAGTCGCTTTCATCATTGTACCAAGTGTTCGATTTGCTTCGCCGAAATTCTCAAATGACCATTTAGGAAATTTAACTGCACAGTAATCCATAGCCGGCTCGCTGCAAGCAGTAGTGCAACCTGTTACATCGTTGTTGATTTCATATAAAGTTTTACCCAATGCAATCTTTGCAGATACATAAGCAATTCTGTAGCCGGTTGCCTTTGAAACAAGGGCTGAAGTACGGCTGACGCGAGGGTCAATACCAGTTACAAAATAGGTTTTACCATCAGGACTTAAAGCAAACTGAACATTACAGCTACCTTCAACTGAAAGACGAGAAACCACTTTTCTTGCGGCACGGCGAAGTTTTGTAAACTCTGAATCTGTAAGTGTTTGTGCAGGGATTACAACAATACTGTCGCCTGTATGAATACCAACAGGGTCAATGCTTTCAACACTCGAAACGCTTATACAGTTATCTTCCGCATCGCGCATAACTTCAAATTCAAGTTCTTTCCAACCTGCAATACTCTTTTCAATGAGAATCTGACTAACAATAGAATTTTTGAGACTTACTTCTGCTTTTTCTGCAAGAATTTCTCTTGAGTAGCAGTATTCTGCACTTTCACGGTCTGGAGTATATGCAGGGCGTACAATTACGGGGTAACCAACTTTATCAGCAAAATCGCATGCTTCGTCAACACTGTTTACAACGAGAGCAGGAACAGTTGGCTCGTCCATTTCTTCAAGAAGTTCTGTAAATGAATGTCTGTTTTTAACACTACGGATAACATCTTGATTTATACCAATAAGCACTGTATTTGTTTCTTCAAGATAACCGTTCTGTGATAATTCAAGGCTTAACTCAAGAGAATCATCGCCACCTGCGGTTGAAAGAAGTGCGTCGGGCTTTTCTTTCTGGAGAATTCTTTTTACACTTTCAATGTTAAGTGGCTCAATATAAACTTTATCAGCAAATACTTTATCAGTTGCAAGTGCTGATGGGGTTGAGTTTGCAAAAACAACTTCAATCCCCTCTTCTTTTAATGCACGGCAAACTTGTAATGCAGAGTAGTCGAATTCCAATGACTGTCCGATTTTAACAGGACCCGCACCAAGAACAAGAATTTTTTCATATTTTTTAGTCATTGTTTTCACCATCCATCATCTTAAAGAAATCGCGAATAATAAATCCGGTACTACTGTCAATATCGCCTTTAGGAGTAAACTGAACTGAAAGTCCTTTAAAGTTATTATATTTAAGGCCTTCAACAGTACCATCATTAATATTTGTCATTATAATTTCAGCATTTACTGAAACAGTATTTTTATCAACTGCATAGCCATGATTTTGGTCTGTAACCATAATTTTTTTTGTGCCTTCAACTTTAACAGGTTGATTAGAACCACGGTGTCCTTTTTCCATTTTGACAATCTTATATCCGTTAGCAAGTGCCAACATCTGATGACCTAAACCAATTGCAAACACAGGAACATCTTTTGAAATTAACTCCGCAATATTTTTAATAATCTCCGGTTCGTCATCAGGGTCTGCAGGGCCATCGCAGAGTACAACACCATCTGGCTTATATGCCATAATTTCGTCTGCAGTAGTAAATGCGGGTACAAGTGTTACATTACAACCATTAAGGAGAAATGCGTTGAGTTGTTTTCTTGGAGAGCCGAAGTCCACCGCCACAACATTGTATTTCACATTCTGACCTTGCATTTTTATTGGCTCTTTAATAGTAATCTCACGGACTGCACCTGAAATAGTATAGTTATTGATTTCTTCAAGCAAATCATCAATATTATCAAGTGAATCTGTGATTGCACCTTTCACATAACCTTTATCACGAAGATATCTTGTAAGACGACGAGTATCAACACCACAGATACCTACAATCCCCCTACCTTTAAGATATTCGTCAAGATTTATTTCATTACCATCAGAATACACATCGCACCATTCACGGACAATATATCCGTTTGACATAATCTCGCCATCATTATTCTGTGGACTGACTCCACGGTTTGCGGCAAGAGGATAAGTCTGTGCTACAATCTGACCATAATATGTAGGGTCTGACAAAATATCAGTATAAGACGACGAGCAAGTATTGAACACTACTTCACCAATCGCACTACCTTGTTTTCCCATTGAATAGCCCTCAAATACTGTTTTGTCTTGAAGAACTATATATGCTTTTGTTCTGTTTTTCATAATATATCACCCATTTTTTATAAGGTTTAATAAAACCATAAAAGCCCATCAAAAGATGGGCATATTTTATGTTGCAGGAGTATCATTGGCCTCCGGTGGAGGTGGTGCCTGAGTTGTAGTTTCAGGTGGTGGTGCTTGTGTTGTGTTTTCCGGTGGTGTTGGAGTTTGTGTTGCTCCTGTAGTACCTTCGCCTGTTGTATCATCCCCACCAGCATTTGCACCTGTGGTGCTTTCAACTACTGCACCGTTACAAGTTACACAAGTACTTGGAATATTTGAAGTTTTATACCAACCTGATGCTACTTTAGGACATTTATCACTTGCCAACAGTCCTGTTTCCATACAATAAGTTTTCTTAACAACTTTATTTGTATATTTTTCAAATGATTTATCTGCAAGATTTTTATGAACTCTGTTCATTACAGTTTCAAATATAAGGCCTGCAGGGTTACCACTTGCTGAAATTGACTTATTGTAGTCATAACCAAACCAGACTGCACTAATGTAGTATGGTGTACCACCAACACACCAACGGTCATTATTACTTGTTGTTGTACCTGTTTTACCAAATGTAGTAAATCCTTTTACAGAATAACCACGAGCGGTACCCATTGAGCCATAGAAAACTGTCTGGAGCATCTGATTCATAACGTATGATGTTTCAGGAGAAATTACTTGTTCGCCTTCAGGATTATTATTCTGAAGAATTGTTTCGCCTGCACTATTCTTAACCTCATAGTAGCAATATGGCTCGTAATACTTGCCGCCATTACCGAATGTGGCAAATGCAGCCGCCATTTGTAAAGTTGTTGTACCGCCTGTTGAACCACCTGTTGCAAGTGCTGACGGCGAAACACTATCTTGAGCGTCATTATATGTTGTGATGTGGAACTTTTCTGTAAGATAATCGTAACTCAAATCAAAGCCCATCATCATAAGAAGTTGAGCGGGAACAGTATTGTAAGAAATAGCAACTGCATATTGTGCAGTAATGTAGCTATTAGGGTCTCCCGGGTCGCCACCATAGTTAGTAGGCCAACGGCTACCCTTCCAAGTGATACCGTAATTCTTGATTTTCGATGACCAAGTGATAATGTTCTTATCAATAGCAGGGGCATAAATTGTCAATGGTTTAATTGAAGAACCCGGCTGACGCACTGCAGAAACCGCACGGTTATTTGAACGGTTTTCAGTTTTTTCGCCTGCGCCACCAACCATAGCAACTATTCTACCACTATAATCCATAATAGTCATTGCAGACTGATACATATCTTTAACATCACTTACACGCTGTGTAGGGAAGTTTGTTCGATGAACATAAACATCTTCAAGAATATTCTGAACTCTTGTATCAACTGCAGAATATATACGCAAACCGCCTGAATAAATCATTTTGTTTGCTTCATAGTTAGAATAACCCTGTTCTTTCAAATCGCGGATTACACTTGTAATTACATAGTCAACATAATAGCTCTGGATTTCATTATCAGTTGCTTTTTCAACACTTTCTTCGTGCTCAGCAATATATCTGTCATCATTTGTGAAAATGAGCTCATAAGCAATTGCTTCGTCATATTGCTCTTGAGTAATCATTTTCTCTTCAAGCATTTTACTAAGACACCATTCCTGACGTTTTTTATTTGCTTCAGGTTTCCATAATGGGTCATAATCAGCCGGAGTCTGTGTAATAACCGCAATAGATGCACATTCTGCAAGATTAAGTTCAGAAACTTCTTTACCAAAATATGTTTCAGCAGCAGTCTGAACACCATAACAGTTATGACTTAAGTAGATTGTATTAAGATATGCCTCTAAAAGCTCGTCTTTTTCATAATACTTTTCCATATTCAAAGCGTAAAGGATTTCGTTGAACTTTCTGTTAAGTGTAACACCTTTTTCGCCTGTAAGGGTTTTAATCAACTGCATTGTGATTGTTGAACCGCCACGAATATCGCCATCG